>JAFLRS010000028.1 GCA_022511355.1 Alistipes sp. | reverse complement strand
ACGCGCGGATGGTCGGCATCGTAACCGCGGTGCGTCGCAAGGTCGAACGCCACCGACAGACCCTTCTGACCCGCTGCCAGATTGCGGCGGTAGAATGCATTGGACTCTTCGGCGGTCGAGAAGCCCGCGTACTGACGAATCGTCCACGGACGCATAACATACATCGTCGAATAAGGACCGCGCAGGAACGGTGCGATACCGGCTGCATAATTGAGGTGCTCCATGCCCTCGAGGTCCTCGGCCGTATAATTACCTTTGACGGGTATTCTTTCGGCCGTAAGCCACGGTTCGCGACCGTCGGCTTTGCAGGCGCAACCCTCTCCGGTCGTGCCACTGTATGACAGATTTTCAAATTTAGCTCTCATAACTCACTGGTTTTTAGATACCCATCTCTTTAAGATAGAATTTGAGCGTATCGAGTACATTGCTCTTCACGCTGATAAAGTTCGTAATTCCCTGAGCCTCGAGTTCCGGAGTGCAGGCAGGTGCGCCGGCCACAACCAGAATCGCCTTATCGCCCAGAAGCTCCTTAACGCGGGGAGCGACGGTTGCATAATCGTCATCCGAAGCGCATACCACCACGATTTCGGCCTTCGAAGCCAGTGCAGCCTCCACGCCCTCCTCGACACTCTTGAAGAAGGTGTTGTCGATTACGCGGATGCCCGCACACGCAAAGAAGTTGCACGAGAACTGGGCTCTTGCGCGAGCCATAGCCAGACTGCCGCAGGTAAGCATGAACGCCTTGGGCTGTTTGCCGCTGCGGTCCACATTCAGACGCATCGCCTCGAATGCCATCGCACCGCGATAGGGCGTAAGTTTGTTGCCTTCGCCGTTTTCACGCTCCACAGCCGCACCGTTCAGAGCCGCATCGGCCGTCTCGGTGAAGTTGGGGTACTGGTTGGCACCCAGCAGAATCTGACGACGGGTCGAAATGTTCTTGTCCTTGGCAGCCGCCGAAGCCTTCACGCGCTCAACGATATAACCCTCCTCGAACGCCTTGACGTAACCGCCCTTGCCCTCGATTTCGAGGAAGAGCTTCCACGCCTCCCGAGCTATGCTCGCCGTAAGATTTTCGATATAGTAAGAACCGCCTGCGGGGTCTGTCACCTGGTCGAAATGAGCCTCATGCTTGAGCAGCAGCTCCACATTGCGCGCTATGCGCTGCGAGAATTCGGTGGGTGCTTCGTATGCATGATCGAAAGGCAGAACCTCCAGCGAATGAACACCGGCAATAGTCGCCGACATAGCCTCGGTCGTGCCGCGCAGCATATTCACATAGGGGTCGTATACCGTCTGATTCCATGCCGAAGTAACCGCGTGCGTGCGCATCTTGCACGAACACTCTCTTTCAGGAGAGTATGCCTTCACGATGTTGGCCCACAGCAGACGTGCAGCGCGGAATTTGGCCATCTCCATAAAGTAGTTGGAGGTTACGGCCATCGAGAAGCGGAGTTTGTGTGCCGCCGTATCGACCGAAACTCCGGCATCGGTAAGTGCCGCCAGATAGTCGTTGCCGGCCGCCAGCGTGAATGCCAGCTCCTCGACGATGGTCGAACCTGCATTGCTGAAGGTCTGACCGTTCACCGTCACGATGCGGATGCCCTTGTAACCCTCGGTTTTGTGCATCAGAGCCGCAATGCGTTCGAAACACTTGGTGCCGCCGCAGCTCTCGCACCACTCGCCGCGGGTCGAAAGGTGACCTACAATGGGGTCGATGTTGAAATTGATGTGTACCTCGTCGGCAGGAATGTTCTCACGCTCGAGCTTCGCCAGAACAGCCTCGGCAACGACGGGCATCTTTCTGCCGCTGAAGGTTACATCGACAGCCGTCAGGACGATACCCTCCAGCAGCGTGTCGAGCATCCCGGGGGTGAACTCCTCCACCGCAAGGTCGAACTGAATGGAGTCTACACCCGCATTCAGAATCTTCAGAGCCTCGACGTTGGCCTTCACCGGATCCTCGACCTTCACGGTCTGATGAACCTTCCACGTGTTGTCCTTTTTTGTGCCGCGCACATAGGGGAACTCGCCCGCCTGCGCAGCCAGAAATTCGATACCGTTCAGATCCTCGGCACGATAGTACGGGCGGACATTGAAGCCCTCGCCCGTGCGCCATACAAGCTTGCGCTCATAATCCGCACCCTTCAAATCTGCCGTTATCGCCTCCTCCCACTTCTCGGTCGGAACCGCAGGGAATTCGGAAAATAACTTTGTTCGGTTGGTGTTTGACATAATTTTATTTATGATTGGTGTTTTGTTGTTATCAAATTAACAATGCTTGCAAAAAATCACACAAATATATACAAAAAGGCTGAAAATGACAACTTTTTGCAGATATTTCAAGGATTATGACGTGCGGCTATCGCAATGCCCGCCTCATAGAGTCCGTACAGCGGCAGCAGCACCAACAGCATACTCGCCGCATCGGGCGGAGTAATCAGCGCCGCCATGGCAGCCATAACCACTATCGCATGACGACGGCAACGACGCATGAACGAGGCCGACAACAATCCCGCACGCGACATCATATCGGCAGCCGCCGGCAGCAGGAACACAACCCCGCAGGCAAGCGTAAGATTAAGAACCAGCGACACATACGAATCGATTCCTGTCATGTTGGAAATCTCTCCGCTCACCGTGTAGCCCGAAAGAAAATTCACCGACAGCGGCGCTACAACGAAATATCCGAACAGCAAACCAGTAAAAAAACAGGCCGAAACCGACAGCACGAACATATGGCTTGCACGCAGTTCGCGTTCGGTGAGTGCGGGTTTCACGAACCCCCACAGCTCGCCCAGCAAATATGGAACGGTAAGTATTACGGCCGTCCAGAATGACAGCGACAGATGCAAGTTGAACTGTCCGGCTATAGCCGTATTTATAAGAAACAGAGGCTGCCGATTGATATGCAGCACCTCCGACGAAAGCAGAACCGCCATACGGGCAAAAAGTCGGTTGGTCGCGAAATCGGGCGACTGAGGCCCCATTATCACAGCCATCAGCCAACCCTTGCAGAAGAAAGCCGCACACATCAGCACGACCAGCACCGCCGCCGACCGTATCAGTCGCGGACGCAAAGCTTCCAAATGGTCGAAAAACGGCATATCGCCGTCGTCAGAACCCCTCCTCGAGAAGACTCCCATCTTTGCAATCCCGAAAACAGCAGAAATCCGACTCCCTGCGTCAGCCGCTATTCGGCCGAAGTACCGTTATCCCCGCTCTCCTCCTTCTTCGGAGCCTCCTCCGCAGAGTAATCCTTGTTCACGGCATCCTTGAACTCCTTCACTCCGCGGCCCATTCCGCGCATCAGTTCGGGAATCTTCTTGCCGCCGAAAAATATCAGCACAAGCAGTACGATAATCAGAATCTCGCTCCATCCGAAGTTCCCGAACAGCAGCGGCATTACATTCAACATCATAGACTCGCAAATTTTAATACGTTTCCGACAACAAAGATATATCTTTTCCCGCAATCGGCAAAACCCCGAAAAAAAGACGGCGGCCTTCCCAAAGACCGCCGTCATCACAAGCACCGCACAGCGATTAGAAGTAACGGCTGCGCAAATCCTTAACCTTCGCAAGCTCCTGAAGGGCGAACATCGCCGCCTGCTGAGCCATGCCCTCGGCTGCCGACTGACGGCGAACCTGCTCTGCTTCAGCGGTCTGAGCTTCGCTGTCGGCGATATCCTCCACAGTAAAGAGGTATACGCCCGACGAACCCTTCACGGGAGCCGACAAAGCACCAATCTCCTCGGTCGCCGTAACAGCACCCACCAAACGGGGTTCGAAGCCCACCTGCGGAATGTAATAGGCCGAATTGCTCAAATTGTCGAACTCGGTAACCGCAGTACCGAAGCTCTCGGCTACAGCCTCGACATCGGCACCCTCCGCCGAAGCTGCAATATATTCGTACTTCTTGTCGCGCATCACGGCATTGTAAACCTCATTCTGCACGCTCTTGAGCGAACGGTATTCATTGTTGTCGATATCGGTGAGAATAGCCACCACGTAATCCTTGCCCACATTGAATATCTCCGAAACGTCGCCCTTGTCGGCTCCGTAAGCCCAGCGAACGATTTCGTGCGACTTGTCGAGACCGCGAACCGAACGCTCGCCGTTGTATATGGCTGCCGTGCGGGTCGTAACGGCTGCATTGTCGGCCGCAGCACTGAAGTTCGCAACCGAACCCTTCGCATTCACCGCGAACGAACTTGCCGCATTGTGAACAGCACGCTTCGTTGCCGAAGATGCCTCCACGGGATACTCTATGCGAGCCACATTGATATGCTTCGAAGGTTTGTCGGCGCGATACACATCGATGAGCTGAATCACATTGCCCGAAACCACCTTAACCTTGTCGCCCTTCTTCGCTGCGGAAAGCTCGTCGGCAAACTCCTTCGGAAGAGCCGAGAAAGGCATAACGCCCAACTCGCCGCCTGCAACCGCCGTCTGCGCAATCGAGTAGTCGGCAGCTATGCGGGCGAAGTCGCCGCCATTTTTGAGTACGGTCATCAGACTGTCGGCCAAAGCCTCCTCGCTATACGAAAGAACCACATGGCGCAAACCTATCGAATCGGGCACATTGCGGCTCTCGACCACACGCGCCATCTTCCACACATCGTTTTCGAGAACGGGACCGTACATCTTGCCGGCCATCAGAGCCTCGGCCTCGGCGGTCGAGAGCTGGGCACGGCTCACGAAGTTGTTCTCGACGGTTCCGCGGTTCTGACGAACGAAACTCTTCACATCGTCGGCAACCGCAAACTCATCGGCCCTGGCATAAACCGTGGACTCCAATGCCTCCATATCCTCTGCCGTGGGGTCTACGTCGAACACCACGTAGTTAAT
Organism: Alistipes sp.; assembly: GCA_022511355.1. GTDB lineage: Bacteria > Bacteroidota > Bacteroidia > Bacteroidales > Rikenellaceae > Alistipes. Next base: position 11,513 of record JAFLRS010000028.1, on the reverse strand, counting down.
CGTGCGCGAAGGCTGCTGCTTGTAGAGGTTTTTATGCTCTTTGTAATATCTCTTGGCCTCCGAAGTGCTGACCTTGAAGAGCGAATCGGGCACCGATGCATAGGATTTGTATGCAACCTTGCCGCTGAAAGTGCGGTTCGCATTGCGCACACCGTCGGCAACCTCCAGCGAATTCACATAGGCTCCGCCGCGAACCAAACCCAAAAATTTGGTAATCTCACGCTCCAGAACAGCCTGCGAATTGATATACTTCCACGTTTGTCCGAGCTGGGGGTTGTTGTCGGCCGCAGCAAGAAAATCGGCCAAAGCGGCAACATCGTACTCGCCCGTCGCGGGGTCGGCAAAGAAACTGTAATACACGCCCGACAGATGCTCGCCCGACAACATACCTATACGTTCGGCGTCGGTGACGGTCAGACCCAAACGCTCGAAACCCGGAAGCACCGCATGTCTGGCAATAAGCGACTGCCATGCAGCTGCATTGATGCGCTCCTCCGAAGCCTCGTCATACACGTCGTTGCCGCCGTTCTGCATCTTCGTAAGTTCGTACTCGTCATAAAATTCGGAGTAAGTAATCTTGTCGCCGGCAATCTCACCCACCTTGGGGTTGTTGCCCGAAAAACCCATTTCGGTCTTCAGCGAAAGGATAAATGCCAAAAGCGCAAGTGCAATCACAATCGACAGCACAATGCCGAATTTGGTTCTCAAAGTGTTTAATGTTGCCATTTTTCCTATTTTATTGTTTTATCTATTCCAAAAATGCCTGTTTGGCCGTCAAAGATAATGAATTTATTCCTAAATACGTAAAGTTTCGCCGCTTAATTTTTTTCGAGAAGCTCCACCCGAGCCAATTCTATGCGCGAACGCGTGGTACGCAATATGCGTATGCGCAGATGTCCCGCAGTAAGCACCTCGCCCGCCTGCGGCAAACCGTCGTAATTATATATAATGTATCCGGCCAAAGTGTCGTACTCCTCGCTCTCCTCGATGCCCAATCCGTACTTCTCGTTAAGATAGTCCACATCCAGACGGCACGAAAATACATACTCCCCTTCGCCCGTCTGCTTCTCCACCAACTCGGGAGTGTCGTGCTCGTCCTCGATGTCGCCGAAAATCTGCTCCAGCACATCCTCCAGCGAAATTATGCCGGCCGTGCCGCCGAACTCGTCGATAACCACCGCCACATTGCTCTTGCTCTTCATGAAACGCTCCAGCATATTCTGCAACGGCAGAGTCTCGGCCACGTAATCGACCTTCATAAGCACCTCCTTCACACTCTGCGGCTCGCGGAACAGACTCTTCGAATTGACATATCCGATAATGTTGTCTATCGAATCGCGCCATACGAATATGCGCGAATACATCGTCTCGACGAATCGGCCCGTAAGCGATTCGATGGTGGTCTCGTCGATATCCACAGCCTCGACATCCACCCGCGACACCATGCAGTCGCGAACACGCAAATCGGCGAAATCCAACGCATTCTGAAATATGCGGATCTCCTGCTCCGTCTCATGGCGGTCGTCGCTGTTGTTGGCGTCGAGCAGATGCTCCAAATCGCTGCGGTCGAAGTGCATCTGGGCGTCGTTGTCCTTCACGCGGCGGCCGAAAATGCGAAGTATGCCGTATGAAAGCAATGTCGTGAAACGCGCTACGGGATAGAGTATCAGATAGAAAAACAGTATTACCGGCGCAAAGATGCGATAATAGAAATTGGGATTGATCCGCACCGTCGATTTGGGTATGAACTCGGCCACGAAAATGATGATAATCGTGGGTATAACCGTCTCGAGCAGTATCGAACCGTGTTCGAAAATGTCATGCCACCCCATGCTCCACGCAACTCCGCGCAGCAGTATCGACATACAGAGCGAATAGACGACCAAAGCGATATTGTTGCCAACCAGTATAGTCGTCAGATACTGCCCCGGATTGCGTGCGAAAATGTCGGCAATGCGGTCGAACATCCGACTCTGCTTGCGGTCTATCTCGAGCTTCAACCGGTTTTTGTTTACGAATGCTATCTCCATGCCGGAGAAAAACCCCGACAAAACAAGCATCAAAACAATGATTATGAGCGATGTGGTTATCGAAAGCGTCATAGTATATTCTTTTTTTCGCGCAGCTGCACATCCGCCTGCCCCGACGGCGTTTCAGTCATCGGCCGCTGAAGTCCGGGACCGGCATCCGTTCCGCTTCCGGCATTCGCTCCGCTTCCGGCATCCGCTCCGCTTCCGGCATCCTCATCCCCGCCTTCGCCCGGGACGACCTTCACGAACATACGGCCCGTCATTCGGCGGAACTTCCACTGCTTTATCTCCTCGTCGGACTCGAAACCCTCGCCGTAAAAGACATCCGAACCCTTCACGATTTTCGTATCCACGTTCGAATAGATGCGTTTGGTCATCGAATTCCAGAACAACTGCTGCGTATAGAGCTGCGTTCCGTCGGTCTTTACAACCACCACGTCGCCCTTGGCCTCCCACAACTTGCGGTTCTCGTAATAAATCGCATAGTTGGCCGTAAGAACCGAATTGACCGTCGAGAGCGAATCGTCCTGATAGGTCGTGATGTCGATACCCTTGCGGAATTCGCGATACGGGTCGCGCGCCAGAGTGTACCCCTCCAAAAGCGGAGTCTTGAAAAAGTAGGATTTACGTCCGTTCTCCGACATTATTATCGAGAGATTCTCGCTCTGTTCGGTCATCAGAGTCTCCTCGTTCACCGGCACGGCCTCTCCGCCGTCGTCGTTGCAAGAGTACAGCAAGATAGCACTTCCCAACAGAGGAAGTGCTATCCTGAACCATAACTTTGCAACGTCTTTCATCACGCGAATGAAACGTTAAATCCTGTCGCCGTGCGATTACTGCGGACGGTAGCGAACCGTCGTCGAACGGCCGCGGGCCACACCGCAATCCACTACATAAGAGCTGCCCTCCTTCAACTCGTTGAAGAAGCACTCCTCCTGAGTGGGGAACGAACGGCGGTAACGGCTCATGGTCTCCTGTGCGGTAGCCTTGGTTTCGGGCTCGCCGTCCAGATTCTGAACAGCCTTGGCCATCACGTCGTATGCCACCCAGTAAGCGGCACCGCGCGCCAGTTCGTTGTCGCAGCCCGAATTGCCCATTGCGAACGCCTGAGCCTGAATATAGTATGCATAACCGTTTGCGGGGTCGATGGCAACAGCCTCCGAAGCAGCCTCGGCCGAAGCGGAGAAGTGCTGCGCAGCCAACTCGACAACCGCTACGCGAACCAGCAGTTTAACTCGCTCTGCGGGGTCGTTCTCGGTCTTGAGAGCCTCGCGCAGATAGGTGTTGGCCTTGTCGAACTCCTTGCGGTTCTGGAATCCCTGCGCAAGGAACAGAGCCGTATCCGACGAAGGATTGATTTCATAGTAATGCTCCGCCGTGCTGAAGAAGAAGTCGGAATCGCAGTTGGCACGCGACATAAGACTTACAGCCTGACCCAAAACAGCAGGGTCGTCGGGCGCAGCAGCCAGCTTCTTCGAGAAGAGAGCCTCCAGATTCTCGCAGCTTGCGGCACCGCTCAATCCGAAGCATACCTCGAAGGTGTTCTTGTGCTCCTCCTGCTCGGGCTTGATGTTGTCGAACATGGGCGACAGACGCTCATAGGTCTCGAGAATCTCGGCGGTGCTTACCTCGTCGTTCTTGTAGTCGTCGCACAGATTCTTGAAGTAGATGGCAACCAATTCGGGGTCAGCCTTTCCGCTCTTTGCGACAGCCGCGTCGATAGCCTCGGTAAACGCCTGACGGATACCCTCGCGGTCCGACGAATCGTAGGTCAGCAACTCGCGGGCCTTGCGGTCGAGAATATAATCGGAACCGCGCGTCGCATGGTCGCCGAAATACAGATTGCGGAGGTCGTAAACCCACATCAGCGAATCTACATATCCGCGCTTCTCGGCCAGACTCTTGGCACGCTGAATCTTGGCCTTGTAGAGGTTGGTACCGTTTACATATATGTTTTCGGATGCGGTGGGACAATTCTCGACCAAAGCCTTCAGATAGTCGGTAGCCGCACCGTAATCGCGGTTAGCAATCGACTCCTTCAAGAAGGTGCTGTTCAGATAGTTCTCCTTACGCTGCTCCAAAGTCTCGCCGTACTTTGCGAATGCGGGATTGTTGAACGACTCCAAATCCTGCGCAAATGACGCCATAGTCATCACGGACAATGCCGCCGTCAATAAAAATTTCGCTCTTTTCATAGTAGTTTACTTTTTATCTGATGTTTTCAATTATTCAAACTCTCCATTCATCAATCGTACTTGAATCTCACAAACCAGTCATCGGTGCCGAACATCGAGATTCCTATCGCAATCTTGAAATACTGCTGCTTGACAAGTCCGACCGTCTCCGAAAGCTTCTTGTGCGAACCGCGGCCGCCGTACTCCAGCCCGAAATCGATGTAGGACGAACCGAGGAACTTCACCGGAAATCCTATACCCATCGTAACCGCATACTCGCCCAGCTTCTCGCCGCCGAACGACTGATAATAATCCCCGAGACGGAATCCCGCACGATAGGACATTCGGCTGAAATAGCTGCGCACGTCGAAACGGTTGGGCGTAAATTCGATTCCGGCCTTGATAGTATGCGTATCGACATATCCTACTTCCATGCCTCCGAAGATAATCTCGACGGGAGTATTGCGGTTGTGTCCGCTCCAGTTGCGGTAGACGTAATCGACTCCCGCCGCCCAGCGGGCATCCTTGTAGAAGATTCCGCCGGCCCACTGTTCGGGCAGACGAATCTGACCGCGCTCCTTCTCCTTGACCACATCCGTCGAATTGAGGTCGCTGTTGTAGACCGTTCTGGTGATTTTCGGCTTCAGACTGCCGCCCAAATCATAGGTGGCACCCACGGTCAGCATACGCTTCGAATTCGAAATGATGTTATACTGGACTCCCGCCTGAAATTTGACGTTCGAGACGCTGTAATTGTCGTTTCCGACAGTCGATGAGAAAGAACCCATACCCGTTACATTGTTCACCACCGCGGTTCCGTAGGAACGGTCGATATCGCCCCAGTAGTACATTGCGGCCACACCCGCCGACAGACCCTTGACGAACTCCCAGCCGACGCCGAGTTTCACCTCGGTAATGTCGCCCTCGCCCGAATAGGAGTGGCGGACACGGCCCACATCGCCCCATACGCCTTCATCCCCTTCGAATACCGTCATATTGTAACCGACACTGCTGTAAGGCGTAAGGCTTATGCCCAATCCGAGACCCTTTGCAAGCGGAATCTGCAACGATATGTCGTGGAAGTTGGCCGAATTCTTGGCACCGCGGGCAAGTCCCGTATAGCTGCCGTCGGCCGCATACTTCTTCTGCGTGTTATCGATATGCATACCCTCGGCTCCGAAGTTGAAAATCATACTCTTGCGAGCGGTGGCACTGTAACCCGCGGGATTGAGCAGACTCGCTACCGACGAGCTGCGCCATGCCACGCCTACGCCTCCCATCGAACGCATGGGCAGCGAACCCTGAGTACTCAGCTCACCGATTCCGAACATCGAATAGGGCGAATAGGAGTTGGTGCTGCCGGTCTGTGCCGCCGCATCGTATGCCGGCAGCGCCGCCGCGACCGCAATAAGCATCGCAACAACACCCTTAAGCCATTTCGGCCCGATTACCGAATATCTTTCAATCTTTGACATTATATTCCAAAATTGCGTTAAGACCCGCAAAAAGCAAGTCTCGACTTGCAAATATCGTATTTTTAATCCTTTTATCAAAAAAAATTGCGTCCCCACCCGTGAAAATTGTGCATAAATTTTCATATCGGGCTCCAAAATCGGCCATATAACCCTCTATTTCGTGCGCAATGCCGGTCATTACGCCCTGCTCCACGGCCTGACGGGTAGTGGTTCCGTACTCCGCCCTCTCGTCGGTAGCCCCGCAAAGCGGCAGCGACGAAGTGTATTCGTGCAACGCCCTGAACCGCGCTCCCGCACCCGGAGAAATATTGCCTCCGCGAAACTCGCCGTCCACCACCAAATCGACCGTAATGGCCGTGCCGAAATCGACAATCAGCATATTGCGGCGTCCGTATAACACCTGCGCCCCGACCGCCGCCGCCAATCGGTCGGCACCCAGCGTCGCGGGCGTCCCGTAACCGTTGCGTATCGGCATCGGAGTCGAAGAGGTCAGACGCAGAGTCCGACTCACTCGAGCCGCCGTCATGCCGAAAACACGGTCGCCGTCAGCCCCCGTCGAGGATACTATGGCCTTGTCAATGAACGGATAACGCTTCAATACGGCATCCATCTCCTCCTCGGTCATACGCTCCGTACTCCCGCGCGCGACAATACCGCTTTTGTCTATAACGACAAATTTGGTCATCGTATTGCCTATGTCTATCAACAAATTCATATCTCCCCCGATTTACAATCCGCGCAACACGGTCAAACCCTCCTTCACGCTATCCACCCGGCGTATCGTCATCCGCAGCCGTCCCTCATTCTGTTTCAGCACGAAACGGTCGGGAACCGACACCACCTTGCGCAGCATCTCCGAAAAAACTTCGCTCTTGTAGAACGGAGAATCATTGTCGCCGATGAACTGCACAATCATCAATCCGTTCTTTATCTTTACGCGCTCCATGCCCAAACGTATCGCCTCACGACGCAGACGAACTACATTCAACAACTCGACGGCAGCCTGAGGCAACTCGCCGAAACGGTCCTTAAGACGCGCGGCAAAACCCTCCAGTTCGGCATCGGTACGCAGCGAATCCAACTCGCGGTAGAGCCGCAAACGCTCGTCCTGACGACGTACATAATTCTCGGGCAACTCCGCCGGCACAGCTATCTCGATAAGCGCATCGGTCAGATAATCGATCTTCTCAACCTCGCTGCGCTCATCCTGCGAAAGACCCGATACATCCAGACCCTCGCTGCGCAGCTCGGCTATCGCCTCCTCCATTATGCGGCGGTAGGTCTCGAATCCGATGTCGGCAATGAATCCGCTCTGCTCGGCCCCCAACAGATTGCCGGCTCCGCGAATGTCCAAATCCTGCATGGCAATGTTGAAACCCGAACCCAAATCGGAAAACTCCTCGATGGCTCGCAGACGACGGCGCGCATCCTCCGTAAGAAACTCGTCGGGAGGCGTAAGCAGATAACAATACGCCTTGCGGTCGCTGCGGCCAACGCGCCCACGCAACTGATGCAGCTCGCTCAATCCGAAATTCTGAGCCTCGTTCACGATTATCGTATTCACATTCGGAATGTCGATGCCGTTCTCGACTATCGTCGTCGATACCAGCACATCGAAATCGCCGTAAATGAAATCCATCAGCGTCTTCTCCATCTCCTCGGCCTTCATGCGGCCGTGAGCCGTCCTCACCCTCGCCTTCGGACACAGACGCGACACACGTCCGCTCAAAACAGACAACTCCTCTATCTTGTTGTGTACCAGAAAGACCTGACCGCCGCGCGACAACTCGGCCTCCACCGCATCGCGCAGCAGCTCGTCCGAATATACGTGCGATTCGGTGACTATCGGACGGCGGTTGGGCGGCGGAGTCGAAATTATCGACAGGTCGCGCGAACCCATAAGCGAAAATTGCAGCGTGCGCGGAATGGGAGTGGCTGTCAGCGTGAGCGTATCGACATTGACGCTCATCTGCGTAAGCTTCTCCTTGGCCGCCACGCCGAACTTCTGCTCCTCGTCGATGATGAGCAGACCCAAATCGTGAAACTCCACCGACTTGCCCAAAATCTTGTGCGTGCCTATCAGAATATCGACAGCTCCCGAAGCCAAATCATCCAAAATGCGTCGGGTCTCCTTCGCCGACTTGGTGCGGTTGAGATACTCGATACGAACCGGCATATCGCGCATACGCTCCGAAAATGAACGGTAATGCTGCAAGGCCAGAATGGTCGTCGGCACCAAAACCGCCGTCTGCTTGCCGTCGGCCGCAGCCTTGAATGCAGCACGAATGGCCACCTCCGTCTTGCCGAAGCCCACATCGCCGCAAACCAAACGGTCCATCGGCTGCTCCGACTCCATGTCGCGCTTCACGGCCTCGGCTGCCGCCTGCTGGTCGGGCGTGTCCTCCCACATGAACGACGCCTCCAACTCCTGTTGCAGATAGCTGTCGGGCGAAAATGCAAACCCCTTGCTCGCCTTGCGACGCGCATAGAGCATTATCAACTCGCGCGAAATATCCTTGACCGCCTTCTTGGTGGCATTCTTCAACTTCTGCCATGCACCGCCGCCCAGTTTGTAAATCTTCGGAGGTTCGCCGTCGCCGCTCTTGTAGCGCGAAATGCGATGCAGCGAATGCACATTCACGAAAAGAACATCGTTGTCCTTGTACACCAGCTTGATGGCCTCGTGAACCTTGCCGTTCTCCTCGATTTTCACCAAACCCCCGAAACGACCCACTCCGTGGTCGATGTGAACCACATAGTCGCCCACCTTCAGCGAATTGAGTTCGGCGACGGTCATCTGCTCGTCGCGCTTGATTTCGCCGTTGATGCGATAGCGCTGATAACGGTCGAAAATGCGGTGATCGACATAGAAACAACGCTTCAAATCGTGGTCCACGAAACCGTCATGAAGAGTTATCAATATCGGCTCCATCTTCACCGACCCGCGGCCCGAACGGTGGAAAATATTATCCAAACGCTCTATCTGCGCACGGTTCTCCGACAAAATATGACATTTGTAGCCCTGCTCCGTGCGGGCGGCAATGTCGTCGGCCAGCAGTTCGAAATTCTTGTTGAACGAAGGCTGAGGCGAAGTGGAAAATATTATCGTCCGACCGCACGGCCGCTCCGGCAAATTGTTGCGCAGCAATATCATCCGATTGTCGCACAAATCGGCAAGCAGAGCCTTGCGGCTCGTTACCAATTCGTCGATTCCGGCCGGATTCTCAAGCTCGGCAAGCAGTTTTTTGCGCAGGTCGTCCACACGGCGCAATGCGTAATCGGCATCGAAAAACCACCACGCCGCACCCTTCGTGAACCGCGCGAACGAAACCCGCTCGCCGGCACGATTCTTCATGTCGGGAATGATGTCGGCACGACCGGTACGCTCCGACGACAACTGACTCGAAATCTCGAACCGACGCACCGAATCTATCTCGTCGCCGAAAAAGTCAAGACGGAAAGGCTTGCTCTCCGAATATGAAAATACATCGACAATGCCGCCGCGAACCGAATACTGACCCGGCTCATAGACGAAATCCACCGGCGCGAATCCCATACGTTCGAGACGCTCCTCCAACTCCGCAATCGGCATCGTGTCGCCCACCTTCACGGTCAGACGCTCCCCGCGCATACCCTCGGGCGACAATACCGATTCGGCCAACGCCTCGGGATAGGTGCAGACTATCATGAAATCGGAACCGTCCGACGCAGACTCGCGATTGCTCAACGCATTTATGGCGTTGGTGCGCAGCACGGCTCCCTGAGTGTCCTCGCTGCCGTAACGAATCGACCGCTTGTAGGACGAAGGCAGAAACAGCACGTTGCGCTCATCGACCAAAGCGTAGAAATCGTTCATCAGATAGGCTGCCGCATCCCTGTCCTCGGCCACGAAGATGTGAACACCTCCGCAACGACGCACCGCTTCGGCCGCATAGAGCGAAAAAGCCCCGCCGACCATCTCATCGAGACGGACGGTAGGGACTCCTTTTTTCAACACTCCGCACAACTCTCCCAAAGGTGCGGAAGTCTCGAACAATTTTAATATATCCTTCATTATCAAACCGTCGGGGCCCTCCTCCTTGCAGGCAGGGTCCGACGCGCTTAATCCTTCAGCTCCTCGCCGCTGCGGTTGCAGTAGCGGACATCGATGATGCCCAGACCGTCGTCGCTGCGCAGAGCAATCCAAATACCGTATCGCATCATCCAGCGCAGACGCAGCGACAATGCTCCGCGGCGCAAATAGGCCGCGACATACGGGCTGACGCGCAACCGCACGAACTTGCGGCGGCAATCCTGTGCCAGATACGATATGCGGTTTTCAATCTTTTTGTCCAACAATACGGTAGGTTCCACCTTTCCGGTTCCGTTGCAGGTGGGACAAACATCCTGCGTGGAACGCATCGCCGCAGGGCGTATGCGCTGACGCGTAATCTGCATCAGTCCGAACTTCGTAAGCGGCAGCACCGTGTGCTTCGCCTTGTCGGAGGCCATCTCCTGCACCATCTGGTCGTAGAGAGCCTGACGGTTCTGCGCCTTGTGCAGGTCGATGAAATCGACTATGATGATGCCGCCCAAATCGCGCAGACGCAACTGACGCGCAATCTCGTGGGCAGCCATACGGTTCACCTCCATGGCCGTCTGCTCCTGGTCATCCTCGGCTTTCGTGCGGTGACCCGAATTGACATCTATGACGTGCATGGCCTCGGTGTGTTCGATAATCAGATAGGCTCCCCGCTTCAGCGATACGTACTTCGCGAAAAGCGACTTTATCTGACGCGTAATGTCGAGGTCGTCGAACATGGGAACAGCTCCGCGATAGAGCTTTACAATCTTCTCGCGTTCGGGGTCCACGATGCGGATGTAACTGCGTATGCTGTTGTACATCGCTTCGTCATCGACCACTATCTGCGAGAACGACCCGTCGAGCGTGTCGCGAATAATCGTGTTCGCACGGCTCATCTCGTTCATCAGCAGCGCCGGAGCCTCCGACTCGCGGATGTTGCGGAACGTCGCGCGCCACTTCTCGACCAACGACAGAATATCCTGCTGAACATCCAAATCATCGGCGTGTTCGGCCGCCGTGCGCACTATCACGCCGAAATTCTCGGGCAACACATCCGAAGCGGCCTTCTTCAACCGCTTGCGGTCCTCCTTCGAACGAATCTTCTGCGAGATGAAAACCTTCGACGAAAACGGCACCAAAACCACATTGCGGCCGGCCAGCGAAATCTCAGCCGTAAGCCGCGGACCTTTGGTCGATATGGCCTCCTTGGCTATCTGCACCACTATCTGCTGACCCACACTCAAATGGTCGCCTATCTTCGCCGTGCGCCCGTTGATTACCGAATCGGGCAGCTTCATCGTCTCGAGCTTCAGCCCCCGCTTGCCGCCGCGATAGCTGTCGGCTATCTTCTGCAGCGTTTCGAAATGCGGACCCATGTCGAACACGTGGATGAAGGCATCGCGTTCGTGACCCACATTCACGAATGCCGCATTCAGACCCGGCATTATCTTACGTACCTTGCCCAGATATATGTCTCCTACCGCAAAGCCCGTCTGAGTCTGCTCCTTGTTCAACTCAACGAGAACCTTGTCCTCGCACAGAGCAATGGTCATCTCGGCCGGACTTACGCTAATAATCAATTCACGATTCATAATTCAAAGTTTCTGAGCTTCTGTATAAATCCGAATAAAGAAAGATAAAGCCAAAGGAGACTGTTACGCCTCCCTCAGCTTTAATCTCACAACGTCCCTTCGGACAAACCGCTACTTCTTCTTGTGACGGTTCTTGCGAAGACGCTTCTTACGCTTGTGTGTCGCCATCTTGTGACGCT
>JAFLRS010000027.1 GCA_022511355.1 Alistipes sp. | reverse complement strand
TTGACGTTTACTCGCTTTCCAGGCGGGCCAGTTCAACCACTCCTGCATCTCTCCTCTTTTCTGTCCGAAACCACACCTCCATCGGGCAACTTCGGCCTGCAAATATATAACTAATTTCTGAATTTACCTATTCCTCCGAACAAAAATAACGACGCAAATACCTGCCCGTATAACTCTCTGCACATCCCGCAATCTCCGACGGAGTACCCACAGCTACTATCCTGCCGCCTTCCTCGCCGCCCTCCGGCCCAATGTCGATAATGTGATCCGCAACCTTGATCACATCCGGATTATGCTCGATAACTATCGCCGTATTACCCCTGTCCACAAGCTTCGCCAATACCTCCAACAACTGACGGATATCCTCAAAATGCAAACCCGTGGTCGGCTCATCCAAAATATACAGCGTCCGGCCCGTATCGCGCTTCGACAACTCGCTCGAAAGCTTCAAACGCTGACACTCTCCGCCCGACAGCGTAGTACACGGCTGACCCAACGTAAGATATCCCAATCCCACATCCTGAATAGCCTTCAACTTCTGATGTATCGCCGGAATGCTCTCGAAAAACTCAACCGCCATGTTCACCGTCATGTTCAACACCTCGTTGATGTTCTTCCCCTTATACTTAACCTCCAGCGTCTCGCGATTATATCGGTTGCCGCCGCACGCCTTGCAGCGTACATACACGTCGGGCAAAAAATTCATCTCAATCGTCTGCACACCCGCCCCGCGGCACTCCTCACATCGGCCGCCCTTCACATTGAAAGAGAAACGACCCGCCTTGAAGCCCCGAATCTGCGCGTCAGGCGTCGCCTCGAACAACTTGCGGATATCGGCAAATACATTGGAATACGTAGCAGGATTGCTGCGAGGTGTACGACCTATCGGCGACTGGTCCACAACCACCAACTTGTCGATATTGCTCACACCCTCCACCGAATCGTACTCGAGCGGACGGTCCAGCGAACGGTACAACTCGCGACTCAATATCGGACGCAAAGTGCCGTTCACAAGCGTCGATTTTCCCGAACCGCTCACCCCCGTCACGCATATGAACTTGCCCAAAGGAAATTCAACCGTTATGTCCTTAAGATTATTGCCGCGCGCGCCTCGTATCACAATGCTCTCGCCGCTACCCTCGCGGATACTCTCGGGAACCGCTATCTTCCGGCGACCCGTAAGATAATCGGCCGTTATCGACCCCGAAGCAAGTATGTCGTCAAGCGTTCCCGCCGCCGTTATATGTCCGCCCTTGCGGCCGGCAAGCGGCCCTACATCCACAATGAAATCCGCCGCACGCATCATATCCTCGTCATGCTCCACCACTATCACCGAATTGCCCGCATCACGCAAATTCTGCAAACTGCGTATCAACCGGCCGTTATCGCGCTGATGCAATCCGATACTCGGCTCGTCCAGTATATAAAGCACATTCACCAATTTGGAGCCTATCTGGGTCGCCAACCGTATGCGCTGAGCCTCGCCGCCCGAAAGCGTCCGCGACGCTCGCGACAACGACAAATATCCCAACCCTACCTCGGTCAGAAAACGCAACCGCTCGCGTATCTCCTTGATTATATCACGCGCTATGCGCTGCTCCTTCGGAGACATATAACTCTCGATGCCGGTCATCCACTCCGAAAAACGCGTAATCGACATCGCCGAAACCTCCGCTATATTCTTTCCGCCGATTTTGAACTGCAACGCCTCCTCCTTAAGCCGGGAACCGCCGCAAACCGAACACGGCTTATAAACAAGAAACTGCTCCCGCCACTTCTCACCGCGTTTGGAATTATCGTCGTCCGCAGTCGCATAAAGATATTCGGCTATACCCTCCCACGTGACCAAACGACGGCCGCCGCCCGAATATGTAAACTCCGAAGTATCGACAGTCATCGGCTCGGAATCGCCGTACAACACCGCATTGAGACCAGCCTCAGAAATCCCCGACACCGGATCATCCAAAGAAAAATCGTATCGGCGGGCTATACCCTCCAACATCGCAAAAAGCATATTGTTGCGGCGGGGTCCCAACGGCTCCACTCCGCCTTCCGCTATCGAAAGCGAAGGGTCCGGAATCAGCTTGCGAATGTCGAAAACAGCCTCCTCGCCCAAACCGTTGCAATGCGGACAGGCCCCCTTCGGCGAATTGAACGAAAAAGTATGAGGCGCAGGCTCCTCATACGCCACACCCGTCACCGGACACATCAGATGGCGCGAATAATAGCGCAAATCGCCCGATTCGTAGTCGAACAGCGCCATAGTGCCCTTGCCCTGACGCATAGTCTCGGCAAGCGAAGTCATGATGCGCTCGCGCATCGACTCCGAAACCCGCAGACGGTCGATTACAAGGTCTATCGTATGTATCTTGTATCGGTCGAGACGCTCGCCCGAAGAAAATTCGCGAATCTCTCCGTCGATGCGGGCATAAATGTAACCCTTCTTCGCCAACGACTCGAAAAGCTCGCGATAATGACCCTTCCGACCCTTTACTATCGGAGCCAGCAGCGCCACCTTGCGCTCCGAATAGGCCCCGATAATCAGCGAACATATCTGCTCGTCGCTATAATGCACCATCTCCTCGCCCGTGGCAGGCGAATAGGCCCTCGAAGCCCGGGCATAGAGCAGTCGCAAAAAATCGTTTATCTCGGTCACGGTCCCAACCGTCGAACGGGGATTGCGGTTGGTGGTCTTCTGCTCGATGGCAACGACAGGACTCAATCCGGTAATCTTGTCCACCTCCGGACGCTCCATCGTCCCCACAAACTGACGCGCATAAGTGGAGAGAGTCTCCATGTAACGCCGCTGACCCTCGGCATATATCGTATCGAAAGCAAGCGAAGACTTGCCCGAACCCGACAAACCCGTAATCACCACCAGTTTGTCGCGCGGAATCGTAACATCCACATTCTTAAGATTGTGGACGCGCGCACCCAATATCTCAACAGAGTCGTTTTCCTTAATCATCATTCATACGGCCTTCATCGGCCCAGCATTGCATTCAAAACTTCCTGCAAAGATAGCAATCCTACCAAATCGGCAAAACAAACAAGCACGATAACGGTCGTAAAAATCTTTATGAAACGACCGCCCCACCCTACAAAGTAGTGCGAAGCCAAATAGGCGCCTATCATGTTGCCCGCACCGTGAAGTATGCCGTAGCCGTACTCCACCTGACCGTGCAACATGAATACCAACAGCGAAAACGGCGTGGCAATGAAAATCACGAATCCCTTGATTACATTGGCCGTAACGATGTCGAGCTTCATCGACCACAACGCAATGGCAAGAATCAGATATCCCAAGCCTATATAGATATAGCCGCCGTAAAAACCTATCAGCAGAAACCACAAATAGTGTATCGGCTTCACCTGCATACGGGAACCGCCGTGAAAACGCTTGTGGTTGTCGAAAATCATATACAGCAGAATGACGAACAGAACAACACCGAAACATATCTTGAATATGCGTTCATCGATGGTCGAAGCCACGAGCGAACCCGCAATATTACCTATAATGACCGGAACAGAGAGCAATAGTCCGTTCTTGACATCGAGCATTCGTTTGCGGATGAAGGTTACGCTCGCCGTGAAATTCTGCAGAAAAACCGCAATACGGTTCGTTCCGTTGGCAATCCCTATCGGCAGACCCAGCACCATGAAAACCGTCATGGTGATAATCGAACCTCCGCCCGCAAGCGTGTTGATTACCCCCACCACGATGCCCGACAATACAAGCATTATGATTATATCAGTACTCATCTGCCACATTACTTTCTATACAAATATAGACAAAAAATTCCGTATTCTGCGAATAGTTTTGTATTTTTGTGGGTCATCACAATCCAAAAATATGCAGGCAGGCAAATTAAATACTTTGACTATCAGCAGAATATCCGACTTCGGACTCTACCTCGCCGACGAGGAACAAAATGAAGTGCTGCTGCCCAACCGATACGTTTCGCTCAGCGACGCCGTGGGCGACCGAAAAGAGGTCTTCGTTTACCACGACTCCGAAGACCGACTCGTGGCAACCACCGAAACCCCGCTCATCATGGCAGGCGAAGTGGCTTGTCTGCGCGTGGTGGACAAAACCATTCACGGCGCATTCCTCGACTGGGGCCTCAAAGGCAAAGACCTCTTCCTGCCCAACCGGAATCAGATGGGCGGCGTCGTCGCAGGCGGACTTTGCACGGTTTATGCCTATGTGGATGACAAAACCGGACGATGCGTGGCTACCATGAAGTTCAAAGCCATGGTGAACAACGACATAATCTCGGTAAAAGCCAAACAGGAGGTCGAAATCGTGATAGTCGCCGAAACCCCCGCAGGCTACAAAGTCGTAATAAACAACCGCAACTGGGGTATGCTCTACAAAAATCAGCTCTTTACGCCCGTCGCCGTCGGACAGCGCATGAAAGCTTACATACGCAAAATAACCGACGACAACCGCATCGACGTCAGTCTTCAGCAGGAAGGTCTGGCTCAGGTACTCGATTCGGTCGAAGTGCTGCGCGGTCTGCTGCATGAAAACGGAGGATTCCTGCCCGTAAACGACGACAGCTCTCCGGAACAGGTCCGGCAAACCGTAAGAATGAGCAAAAAAGTCTTCAAACGCACTTTAGGTATGCTGCTCAAAAGCGGAGAAGCGGAGATAACCGACGACGGAATAAAACTGACTAAAAACGCGCACCGATGAGTAAAAAACTGATAACCGCCGAACGCATAACGCTCGACGCTTCGGACAATTTCGTATTTCAACGCTCGCTGCTCGCCTATCACAAAGCCGCAGAATACATATCGGGCGACGTACTCGAAATAGGCACAGGCGAAGGCTACGGAATAGGCATTCTCGCCCCGAAAGCCGTGCGCTACATAACCATGGACAAAACCCTGCAACCGATAGAATATCAGGGCGAAAATGTCGATTTCTACGAGGCCGCCGTACCGCCTATCCCCGCCGACAACAATTCGTTCGATTTCGTGGTCGCATTCCAGGTCATAGAACACATCAAAAAAGATATCGAATTCGTGCGCGAAGTGTATCGCGTATTAAAACCCGGAGGCACATTCATACTCACCACCCCCAACGCCTCGATGTCGCTGACACGAAACCCCTACCACATCCGCGAATATCATCCCGACGAACTGCGCAACATTCTCGAATGCGAATTCCCGGAGGTGGAAGGCTACGGTATCGTCGGCAACAAAAAGGTAATGAGCTACTACAACAAAAATCGCAGCAGCGTGCGACGCATTACGCGTTTCGACATCTTCGACCTGCAGCACCGGCTGCCGCGTCAGCTCCTGCGTCTGCCATACGATATCCTCAATCGCATGAACCGCAAACTCCTGCTGCTCTACAACCGTTCGCTCACCTGCTCCATAAAAATGGAGGACTACGAACTCGTCTCTGTAAACGACAAGTGTTTCGATTTGTTCTACGTCGCCAGAAAATAACTGAAGGATGTTCCGAACGGAACATCCTTCAGTCATACTGACTCCGCCCTGCCGCAGCCGTCAAGGCAGATAATCCCTGAGCGAAGCTCGCAACAGACGCAATGCGGTCTGAATCTCGGCCGTTACGCTGCGAACCGAAATGCCGTAACGCAAAGCAATCTCCTTATATGTCATATTCTCGTTGCGGCTGGCTTCGAAAATCTCACGCGTCCGCCGCGGCATACTGGCCATACGGTCGCGGAATACCTCTGAAACCTCATTGAGAAAGAGTTTGTCGGAGATGTCGTTATCGCTCAGCGAATCGACCGACAAACGCAATTTCCATTCGGCACTGCGCGACAACTCGTCCTCGATACGCACTCGCACCGAACGTTCGCGCAGCCACGATATGCAGCGGTTGCGAACGCACATATAGACATATCCCTTAAGGTTCTGTTCGGAACTGAGTTCGTATCGTCGCTCCCATACATAGACGAAACTGTCGGTCACGATGTCGCGCGCCGCATCCATATCATACAGGTACGAATAGGCGATTTTGACAAAGTGATCACGATACTCTGCAAAGAAGCGTCCGAACCTTTCGGAATCGGTCAATATGGAATATTTGGACTCCATTAACTCTGCATTTTGCGAGACAAAAGTAAGCAACTTAACTTTTTTTTGCAAAAATTTAATATAAAACCGGTCTTTTTTATTCAAAAACGGCGGTCGGATAACACAATCGTAATTATTGCATACCAATAACTTACGATACGTCAAAAAGGCCATACAGACCAATCGGGCAATTATTAAAAATATTTAATTGCACCATAAGCCGTTTTTTATATGTAAAGATGGCCCGCTTATGCGCTTATTATATAAGATAAACGGAACTAACGCAAACAGATATATACAACAGTGGAAACCGAAAAATTATACAGATTTCTCAAAGGAGAGACTACTCCCGCTGAAGATGCCCAGATAGAAAAGTGGCTCGAGGCCGACCGCACCGAACATCAGAAAGAGATAGATGCGGTACGATTCCTCTTCGAGACCACCGAACTCTACGGAAACAAAGCACCGAAGTATCGCTTCAACATCAACTTCATACGTTCGCGCGTGGCAAAGTATACCGCAAGCGCCGCCGTCCTGCTGCTCGTAGCCGCACTCTCGGCATTTTCGGCCTACCGATACACCTACGATTCGATGGTCGAGCAGAAAGTGCTGATGCAAGTGCCCTCGGGACAACAACTCGAGCTTACTCTGTCGGACGGCACGCATGTATGGCTCAATTCGCAGGCCACGCTGGAGTATCCGTCGGTGTTCGCACTCAACAACCGTTCGGTGAAGCTCACCGGCGAAGCTCTGTTCGAGGTTACGCGCGACACCGAACGTCCCTTCATCGTCGAGACCTTCGCATCAAACGTGCAGGTACTCGGCACCAAATTCAATGTCAATGCCGACGAACAGCGCGGACGTTTCTCCACAACTCTCTTCGAAGGTTCGGTGAAACTCTCAAACCGACTCTTCCCCAATCAAAAAGATATATGCCTGAATCCCAATGAGGTGGCAAACCTCACGGACAACATACTCTATGTAGAAAAGACCAAGAACGACGACGCTTTGTGCTGGACCCAAGGTCTGCTGTCGGTGTCGGATTTGTCGTTCATGGAACTGATGGAGAAATTCGAACAAGTATTCGGCGTGCAGGTGATAATCGAACGGAAAACCATGCCCGAAGTCAAGAACATCGGCGGAAAAATACGCATAAGCAGCGGTATCGACAACGCATTCCGCCTGTTGCAGTATGCCACCGACTTCAACTACGAAATCGATGAAGAACACAATACCGTAACTATATTATAATACAAAAAAATAACTAACAAACTTAAATTATCTAACCATAAAACTCTATGGACAACAAAACATTCCGAAAAAATCTGTGCAGAATGTTCGGTTTTGCCATTGCAGTTCTCCTGACGTCGTTGCAAACGCCGCAGGCCACAGCCCAAACTTCGGGTATCGTACTTTCGATGCCCGATGCCAGCATACAGGAGGTGGTAAAGGAGATAGAACGGCAAACCCGTTACGTTTTCTTTTACAACGACATCGACATCAGTCACAAACTGAATGTCGATATTCGGGACAAATCGATTAACGAAACGCTCGACACCGTATTCAAAGGCACCGATATCGCTTGGCATATCGACGGTCTGCAAATCGTACTGTCGCGCAAAACCGCTGCGGCCGCAGCTTCGACAAACTCGCCGATAGAGGTCTCAGGCGTGGTGACCGATACCCAGGGACTCCCGCTTATCGGCGCAGCAGTCTTCGTGAAGGACAGCTCAATCGGTGCAAGTACCGGCATCGACGGTAGCTACTCCTTCAAAATACCCCCCCCCATACAGTCGCCTATAACATTAGTAGCCAACTACTTAGGTTATGACACACAAGAAGAGCAACTCAACGGCCGCACGACCGTAGACTTCGTTCTCAAAGAGTCGGCAGTCGAATTCGACGCCATAGTCGTTACGGCTCTCGGCATCAAGCGCTCGGAAAAAGCGC
Source organism: Alistipes sp. (assembly GCA_022511355.1). Lineage (GTDB taxonomy): Bacteria > Bacteroidota > Bacteroidia > Bacteroidales > Rikenellaceae > Alistipes. The sequence continues at coordinate 8,366 of JAFLRS010000027.1, read as the reverse complement.
TCTCCTACAACGTCCAGCAGGTGAATGCAGACGATGTCACCACTCACAAGGACGCCAACTTCATCAATTCGCTTAACGGTAAAATCGCCGGTGTAAATATCAACGCCTCGTCGGCCGGAGTCGGCGGTGCGTCGAAAGTCGTCATGCGCGGTACCAAATCCATCTCGCAGACTTCGAACGCACTCTATGTCATCGACGGCGTGCCCATGTTCACCAAAGCACGCGAAGGCAGCACCGAATTCGGCTCGCAGGGTACCACCGACCCCATCGCCGACATCAACCCCGAAGACATCGAATCCATTTCGGTGCTGACCGGTGCCGCAGCAGCCGCTCTCTACGGCTCGGATGCCGCCAACGGCGCAATCGTCGTCACCACCAAAAAAGGTCAGGCAGGACGTCTGTCGGTAACGGTGGCCAGCGGCGTCGATGTCGTTCAGCCCTTCGTACTCCCACGCTTCCAGAACCGCTATGGTACGGGCGATATCTCGTCGGCCGTCGGCAGCGAAATCCTCAGCTGGGGACGCGGACTCAATTCGGCAAACTCGAGCGGTTACGAGCCTCGCAAAGACTACTTCCGCACCGGAGTAATATCGAATCAGAACGTCTCCCTCTCGGTCGGCTCGGAAAAGAACCAGACCTACTTCTCGGCAGGCGCCGTGAACTCCGACGGAATAGTCCCCAACAACGCCTACAACCGCTACAACTTTACGTTCCGCAATACGACATCGTTCCTTCATAACAAGATGATTCTCGATGCCGGTGCAAGCTACGTATTGCAGCAAGACCGCAATATGATAAATCAGGGAACCTACAACAACCCGTTGGTAGGCGTTTACCTCTTTCCCCGCGGCAACAACTGGGAAGATATTCAGCTCTACGAGCGATGGGATACATCACGTCGTCTCTATGCTCAATACTGGCCCGTAGGCGATGCCGGTTTAACGATGCAGAACCCCTACTGGATCAACTACCGCAACCTGCGCGAGAACCGCAAGGACCGCTATATGCTCAACGCCTCGCTGTCGTATGACATTCTCGACTGGCTGAATGTCGTCGGACGTATCCGCATAGACAACTCGCACAACGAGTATTCCGAAAAGTTCTATGCCACGACCAACACTCAGCTCACCGAATACTCCGAACGCGGACTCTACGGCATAACCAAAACCATGGACCGTCAGGTCTACGGCGACGTGCTGGTAAATATCAACAAACAATTCAACGAAGACTGGAATCTTCAGGCCAACATCGGTGCTTCGATTTCGGATATGAAGAGCGACGCCATGAAGGTGCGCGGTCCGATTGCCGACGGTAAAATCTCGGACGAAGACCCGGGTCTGACCAACGTATTCAACATACAGAACATCAGCAATTCGCGCAATACGCAGCGGTTGCAGGAGGGTTGGCGCGAACAGACCCAATCGATATTCGCATCGGCCGAATTGGGATACAAAGGCACCTACTATCTGACGCTCACCGGCCGTAACGACTGGCCCTCGCAGCTGGCAGGCCCCCACTCCAACACCAAATCGTTCTTCTATCCCTCGGTAGGTGCTTCGGTAGTGGTTTCGCAGATATTCGACCGTATGCCCGAAAATCTCTCTTATATAAAGGTACGCGCATCTTACGCATCGGTGGGTGTCGCTTTCGAGCGTTACATAGCCAACCCCATGTACAGCTGGAGCAGTTCCGGTCTGTCGTGGAACACGCAGACGCAATATCCCATGTACGACCTCAAACCCGAACGCACAGAATCGCTCGAGGTGGGTCTTACCATGCGATTCCTCAAGCACTTCAATCTTGATGTGACATATTATCGCTCCAACACGCGCAACCAGACCTTCAGTCCTCAGATTTCGATAGGTTCGGGCTACTCCGACATCTACATTCAGTCGGGTAACGTGCGCAACCAGGGCGTGGAGGTGGCTTTGGGCTACTCCAATAAATGGGGAATATTCTCATGGGATTCGAACTATACGCTCTCTATCAATCGCAACAAGATTATCTCGCTTGCCAACAACGTCTACAATCCCGTTTCGGGCGAATACTTCGACATTTCGCTGCTCGACATGAACGGTTTGGGTCAGGCCCACTTCATACTGAAGGAGGGCGGCACGTTGGGTGACCTCTACTCGATGATAGACCTCAAACATGATGACAACGGTAAAATCTACGTAGACCAGGATGGAGCAATCGCCACCGAATCCATAAAGGATGTGAACAAGTATGTCAAGTTGGGAAGCGTATTGCCCGATGCCAACATGGCATGGCGCAATGACTTCCGAATAAAGAACTTCAATTTCGGATTCCTCATTTCGGCCCGCATAGGCGGCGTGGTATTCTCACGCACGCAGGCCATGCTCGACTTCTACGGAGTATCGGAGGCCTCGGCAGCCGCACGCGATGCCGGATTCGTGACAATAAACGGCAATGACACCATTGCGCCCGACATATGGTACCGCACAATCGCCGACGGCTCTGCAGTTCCGCAATACTACACATATTCAGCAACCAACGTGCGTCTGCAGGAGGCATCGGTGGGCTATACAATACCCCGAAAGACTCTCAAGAATGTGTGTGAAATCAACATTTCGCTCGTGGGACGCAACTTGTGGATGATTTACAACAAGGCACCGTTCGATCCCGAATCCATAGCCACGACCGGCAACTATTATCAGGGTATCGACTACTTCATGATGCCCGCGCTGAGAAACATAGGCTTCAATATCAGAGTCAAATTCTAACAGATGAGCAATATGAAACTCAATATCATAAGCAAAATCATGCTCCTGCCGGCCGTCGCGATATCGGCCTGCACGGGCAACTATATGGATATCAACCGAAATCCGTATGAGGTCGATAAAGGTCAGATGCAGACCGACGGTTATGCTGCCAGCGCCGCCATGAAGGCTTTGTGCAGTTCCGTAATCTCGACCGACATAAACACCACACAGTTTACCGAAGCTCTGCTGGGCAGTGTTTGCGGCGGTTACTATGCCACCACTAACCACGGTTTCGCCAACACGATAGACAACTACAATCCTACCGACAACTGGACCAACGTACTCATGGCCAGCGACCAGATAATCCCGAAGCTCTATGCCAATCTCGATGAGTTGAAGGGTCTGACCGATGATGACAGCGTTTTGGCTATCGCGCAGGTAGTCAAAGTATGCGCCATGAATCGCGTAACCGACACATTCGGACCCATACCCTATTCGCAGATAGGTCAGGACGGCAAAATTCAGGTTGCATATGACTCCCAGGAGCAGGTCTACGACCGTATGTTCGAGGAGCTGAATGAAGCAATCGAGATTCTCACCAACTGCTCGATTCGCAGCATTTCATCAAGCATCGACCCCATCTACGGCGGCGATCTCGACAAATGGTGCCGTTTCGCCAATTCGATGAAACTTCGTCTGGCAATGCGTATCGTATATGCAGCACCTGAAAAGGCGCGCGAAATGGCAGAAAGTGCAGTAAATACCGATAACGGAGCTTACGGAGTAATCATCTCCAACTCCGACAATGCGACCCTTCCGTCTACGGCCTTCGGCAAGGACGGAAATCCATTGCGGGTATGTACGCGCTACAATACTCCGGAGCATAGCGGCAACGGCAGCTGCCTCACGGGCGGCGACTCGCATGTAGCAGCCGACATTATCTGCTACATGAACGGATACAACGATCCGCGCCGCGCACAGTATTTCGTTCCGTCCGAATGGGACGGTTACGAATTCGTAGGTATGCGTCGCGGCATCGAGATTCCGTCGATGAATGAAATCGGCCACAAATTCTCGGGTGTAAACGTCTCCACAGACACTCCGTTGCAGTGGATGAATGCAGCAGAAGTGGCATTCCTGAGAGCCGAAGCTGCCGCGATATTCGGTTTCAATATGCAAGGCGATGCAAAGAGTTTCTACGAGCAGGGAATTCGTCTTTCGTTCGAACAATGGGGTGCGTCAGGTGTCGACGGGTATCTGGCCGACGACCAGAGTACGCCCGAACGCTATACCGACCCTACGGGCAACAACTCCTATAGTGAATTGCTGTCGTCGGTAAGTGTGGCGTGGAAAGATGACGAATCGGTTCAGGAGCGCATCATAATCCAGAAGTGGATTGCCAACTTCAACATAGGCCACGAGGCATGGAATGACTATCGACGCACGGGCTATCCGCATCTGATACCGGCTACCGAGACCGGCAACAAGAGCGGCGGCGTGGTCGATTCCAAACTCGGCGCACGACGTATGCCCTACCCTCAGGCCGAGTACACCAACAACGCCACGAATATACAGCAGGCCATAACCGAATATTTGGGAGGTCCCGACAACATGGCCACACGCATATGGTGGGACTGCAATCCGGCAATAGGAAAATAAAAGGACCAAACACATAAAAATGAATTTAACTATGAAAAAGATATTGATACCGACATTGCTCACGGCTCTGCTCGCAGCAGGCGTATCGTGCAGCAAGTGGACGGAACCGGAAGCGCTGGATTTTCCCTATACGCCTCCCGGACAGGAGAATGCTGCGGTTTATGAGGCCTATCTCAAGCAGTTGCGCGACTACAAGAAATCGGATCACAAGATTTTGATGGTGGAATTTGCAGCGCCCGAAGGCCGGCCGACACGACAGCCCGACCATCTCAATTCGTTGCCCGACATCGTGGATTATGTATGCGTATCGCATCCCGAGAATATGACATCGGAGCTGGTGGATGAGATGCGCGAGCTTCTGAGCAGGAAGGGCACTCAATCGTTGGCTAATGTCGATTACATGGCCATTCAGAACGATTGGGACGAGATGATAAGCGAGATGGGAGAAGCTGAAGATATTCCGGGCGATGCAGAATTTCAGGAATATTGTCGTCAGCGGACGAAGGCGATGATAGAGAGTTGCGACAAGTTCGGTTTTGCGGGCATAGTAGTGGCCTACAAGGGTACGATTACCAGTCCGGGTCAGAAGATTTTCATGGATATGGTATACCAGTGGCGTCAGACGCACCGCAACCGTATTATGATAATGCACGGTTTCATTCAGAATCTTCTTGATGAATACCGTCCGTTGGTTGGCGACAGCCGCTATATCGTTTTGTGGGCCAACACGGCCAATGCGGCCAGCGACCTGACCCGTTACGTGGCCGGACGTCTCGACAGTTATGTACCGAGCGACCGATTCATGGTCGAATCGGCGATACCGCCTCTGCAGAACCCTACACAGACGGGTCCCACGCCGGCCGTAGCAGCCGAATGGCTTTCGACCGTCGATGAGCGTTTCTCCAAGTCGGGCATCTACATTACCAACGCGCAGGATGATTATTACTCGACGGGGCGCATCTACAACTCGATACGCAGTGCGGCAGAGATGATAACTTCCATGGCGACGGATGACCAACAAACAGAATAACCTGTAAAACGAGCGTAAAAAAATGAAGAGATACAATAAAATCACAGCCATTATGTCGCTGTTGATGGCGGCATCGGCCCTGACGGCCTGCAACGGCAATCAGGAGAACAAACAGCACTACGAGAACAAGGTGTTTATTCTCGGGAAGGTCTTCATGCATGATATGCGAATCGACCGCGAAGAGAATGTCACTTCGATGGAGCGCGAGTTGTCGGTCGGAATAGCGAAACCTGAAGGATTGGACATCGACATCGTGTTCGAGGCCGACCCGCAGCTCCTCGGGACCTATCGCAAAGCCTATTACGACCCCGACGCACTGCTGCTGCCGTCGGAGTATTACGATTTGTCGAATGCGCAGGCCGTAATCAGAGAGGGAGCGGTGGAGAGCAACCCCGTAACGATTGAATTCACGAAGCTGGATGAGTTGGATATCGACGACAACAAGCATTATGTGCTGCCGGTGAGCATCCGCACCAAAGAGATAGGCATTCTTAACGGAGCGCGCACGGTGTACTACGTATTCAAGAAGGCGGACCTTATAAACGTGGTTGCCGACATCAACAAGAATATGTGCTGGCCGGCGGGAGGCCCCGAAGTACCTGCCAGCCGCATTACGGACGACTACTACAAAGGTATGCACGACTGGAACAACTCCGAGCCGTTCAAGGATCTGGAGACATTCACAATCGAGGCATTGGTAATGCTCAGTTCCTACAAATCGACCGATATTCAGGCCGGCATTCAGACGATTATAGGCATCGAGCAGTGCTTCCTGCTTCGTGTGGGAGACGCCAACCTTTCCAACACGCAGCTGCAGGTGGCGGTTGCCTATACCCACCCCGATTCGGTGGACGATGAGAAGTTATCCAACCCGAATATGAAAATGAAGCTGGGCCAATGGTATCATATAGCCGTAACGTTCGACAAGGGTATGTGCTACGTCTATATGAACGGCGTGGAGGTCGGCAGCCAAGAGTTCACGGTCATAAAGTCCGTCGATTTCAGTGCGTACCGTTCGGATGAGAACAACGGTCAGCCGCGCTGTCTGTGGGTAGGCCACTCTTACGACATCGGAGGGCGGGACCGCTACCTGGACGGCCGCATTTCGGAGATACGTATGTGGAATCGTGTACTCACGCTTGATGAGATTCGCAGCGAGAATCATTTCTACCGCATTGCGCCTCTGTCGGAGGGTCTTATCGGCTACTGGAAGTTCAATGACGGCGGTTTCAACGGAGCGACAACGGCCAAAGACTACTCCATTTACGGCAACGATATGCAATTCCATCATGCACCCAAATGGATAAACGTAGAGATAAACTAAGAGTTTGAAGCAAAACAAACATATATAACCAAACACATAAAAACTAACTTTCTAAAACCAATTCTATGAAAACAAACATTTTGAAAGGACTTGCAGGCTTGCTGTTATGCCTGTCTGCGGGTTTGGTATCCTGTGAAAAGGAGACCGATTCGGTGAATTCATTGGAATTGTCTAGCAGCGCGGATATAGAATTCGCAGCTACAGACAACAACGAAGTGGTATTGACGGTCAAGACCGATGCCGCAGAGTGGAACGTTATGGGCCCCATATGGATTCGCACAACGTTGGATGTCGCAGCCGGCAAATGCAGGATCAATGTAGACAACAACGTATCGACATCGCCTCGCGTAGGTCGTCTCGAGTTTTCGGCGGGCAATGCACAGCCGGTTTACGTAGCAGTCATTCAGGCGGGAGCCGAGGAGGGCGAAGATGTGCTGGCAGTAGAGCCGAAAGAGGCAATCTATTTCAATGCGAAAGGCAATCTCGACGCTGAGGTTTCGGTAGAGACCAATGTAGCCGAAGGCTGGGAAGTTACCGCACCCGAATGGGTAATTCTCACCAAGGGCGAAGGCAAACTCACCATCAACGTGAAGGAGAACGACACCGACGGAACGCGTTCGGGCCGTATCACCATTACTGCAGGCGAGGCTACGCCCGTACATATCACTGTCGTACAGCGCAACACTGTCGAGGAGGCGGAGAGCGTGGTAGGTCAGGTTCGCGGTAAAGACGGTGCTATCGACATATCTCTGTCGGCTATCGACGATACCGAAAACATCGAAGAGACTCTGACCTCGAAGATTACCGTACAGCTGGCACAGCCTGCTGCCGACGATGTAACGCTCGTGCTGAGCGTCGACGAGGCATATCTCGACGAATACAACTTCAACCACGGCACGTCATGCGAGCTTGTGGACGTTCAGTATGTGGAAATAGCCAACAACGGCGAAGTCACCATCGAGGCGGGCGAAACTACCGCAGAGGTAGAGGTAACCATAACGGTTAATCAGCTCACCTACAACACCGACTACCTTGTACCCATTGCAGCTACGGCTACCTCCGACAATCTGACCATAGCATACGCTTACAGCCGCGTGAACTACGCCGTATCGCGCAAGTTCGAGAAGACAGTCAAGAACTTCCTCTTCTTCGAGGTGAACGACACCAACCCGCTCAATGCGCTTGAGTATCGTCTGCCCGACGGTCAGTACTTCTTCGATGTGGTTGTAATCTTTGCAGCGAACATCAACTACAACGGCGAGGAGGACCGCGTATACCTGAACAACAACCCCAACGTACAGGCACTGCTCGACAATACCGAAATCTACATTCAGCCTCTGCGCAAAGCGGGCATCAAGGTAGAGCTGGGTCTGCTGGGCAACGGCGACCGTGCAGGTCTTACCGGTCTTTCCGACTGGGGAGCAAGAGAGTGGGCCAAGGAGGTTGCCGAGGCTTGCCGCTTCTACAAGTTGGACGGTGTGAATTTGGACGATGAGTATTCGACTTACACAGCTACACCAAGTAATAGGTGGTTTATTAGTAGTGGTTCCGGATGGTCATCCGCAGCCGGCTCACGTTTGGCTTACGAGCTGAAGACAGCCATGAACGAGGCTTGCGACTGGCCGTGCGA
>JAFLRS010000026.1 GCA_022511355.1 Alistipes sp. | reverse complement strand
GCCGTACTGACCGAAAATTTCCTGTTTTTTCTCTGCTGTTAAATAAGCCATTGTTAATAAATTTTTGGTTTTTATTAAGTTCCGCTTCATTACGCATCCCCCTTACCGAGATCACGTCAAAGCGTGCCGCAAAGATAGGAAAAATTCCGATACCAAATACAAATTACGCGAAAAGATTTTTCTTTCCCCGCACTTTGCAAAAGTGCGGGGTATCATAGTGCTGTCCCGAACCTTTACGTTTTGTCTGAAAAATACCCCCCTCCTCGTGTCATCTTGAGCGGAGTGAGCGTCAGCGAACGCAGTCGAACCGAAAAATCAATAACAAAAGAGAGTCCGGCTATACCGGACTCCCTCATACATAATCATTATCGGATCACAAACTATAGCACCCGACGAACAGACTCAACTTCAGACTTCGTATAAGGCTTTACTACTATGTCCGAAGGTATCGACGTGCGCTCATATACACTACGCTCATGACCCTCCGACTGAGATGTCAAAACAAGTCTGTTGCCGTCTGCACTCAATTCATAATCATAGGACGATACCCACGGCTCTCCATCCGAATAACGACCCGAAAGAGTTCCGTCACTGTCCTTATAACTGCCAGTCAGCTTCTCATACCACGACGTCGTAAGCTGCTGATACAACTCGAACCTCCCGTTCTCCTGCAAACGCATATAAACCGAGAATATGCCCGAAACTTCGTCGTCCTCCCACGTTACCAAGCCCCAATCGCCCGCCAACTTGAGATTCTCTATGCGGCCGTCATCACCCTTATTCTTATCGCAGGCCGTAACGGCTATAACGCAACACACAGTTGCAACTATTGCACGAATATACTTTTTCATAACTTACTTTTTTTACAACCATCTGTTGCTGCCCGTCTCGCGAACGATAATAGCTATATCCCTAATCACCGGAATACCTCCGATATGAGCCTCGGTACCGGCACGCTCTCCGCCCGCAATCGCGCGAACCTTAACCTTCGCACAACCGATCTTGGTACACTTAATCTGCAAGTGACCGTTCACGATGCGAGGCTTCTCAACGACTCCGAGCTTCTCCATATCCTCTTCAGTCATCTCGACTCCATAACGCTCCAAATCGGGCGAGGACGAATTGGCACTACCCTCCACATAGGTCAGATTGTCAGCACCGCCGCCGAAATGCTCCTTCAAAGACAGCAGACTCTCCTGATTGCGGGCCACCGTCAAACAGGGTGTGCCCTCAATCTGCATGAGCAGACGGTATGCGTCGATAGCACCCGAACCCATCCGGCCGCGATAGTCCTTCTCCAAATCCATCTGCACACCCGACGAAGATTTAATACCCTCCATGCGGCTGTCGATGTCGTTCACCGACGTAAGAATCATATTCACGAACTCGTCATTGGTAAAGTGCTTGCCGCGCTTCAAAGCATACGCAAGACCCAATGCCGCAACTCCCGAAACATGAGGACAAGCCATCGACGTTCCCTGAATGTAGCCGTAATCGTCGCCGTGCGAATCCAACTCGGAACATACCGTCGAAAGAACGCCGCCGCGTGAGAACGAACTCGAAATCTCACCGCCAGGAGCCGCAATGTTGCAACCCAAATGATAGTTGGTATAGTATGCCGGCAGGAAGTCGGCACTGAATGCCGTCACCGCAATCACATTGCGATAGGCTGCCGGATATGATGCCGCCGGCAAAGAGTTGTTTCCGGCCGCATATATAATCAGACCGCCGTCGAGAGCTTCGCAATTGTTCGTGGTGCGGAAATAGTCCAGCGCCTCGACTACAAGAGGCTCGATGGAACGGAAAGTTTCGTCGGAATAGTAGTTCACCGTCATACCGTAGGAACACTGCAGAATCGAGGCTCCGTTATCGGCCGCATACTTGATTGCAAGTGCGGTGTGATAGTCGCCCGAATCGCGCTCGCCGGCGAAAATCTGACACGACATGATGCGCGCACCGTCGTTATGACCCGTTCCTCCGGCAACTCCGGCAACACCCAGTCCGTTGTTGTTCACGGCCGCCACCGTACCCGCAACGTGGGTTCCGTGGCTGGCGTCGCCCTTCTCGTTCCATGTAATCTGACCGCTGTCGGTCACGAAATTGTAACCGTAGATGTCATCCACATATCCGTTGCCGTCGTCATCGACTCCCGGGCGTCCGTACAACTCCGCCAGATTCACCCACATATTGGCCGCAAGGTCGGGATGCGTATGCTTCACGCCGCCGTCCACCACAGCCACTATAACGCGAGGGTCGCCGGCGGTCAGCTTCCACGCCTCGGCCACATTGATGTCGGCTCCCACACACACCTTATCGGCAACAGCCTCGTCGCCGTTGTTGATGTAGTGCCACTGCCACTTGAGCTGAGGGTCGTTGAACTCGGATCTAACCATGGCACGGGTCTGTACGCCCGCTTCGCCCCCCTCCGCCGACAGAGGATAAACCTCGGCATCGGCACGGTGAACGAGAGTGTTGTACTGAATGGTGGTTATCTCGGCCGCATCCGACAACAGTCGGGCCGCCTCCTCGAGGTCGCGCTCGGGAGCGAATCGCAAAACATACCATCGGTGCAGACCCGCAGCACGCGTGCGCTCTTCATCCTTGCCCACGCGGAATACTCGCTCGAATGACTCCACGCCTATCTCGTCCAGAATGCAGTCTACACCGGCTATTCCCGAACGCGTTACCGCCGAACGGGTCGCTGCCATATGCTCCGCATGGTGTTCTATCGCCTCGACCGATGACTCGTTGAATTTCACAATAAGGATTCCGCCCTGTGCATCGGCCGCCGAATTCGCTATTTTGTCGGGCGCAGAGGGAACCGCCGCCGAAGACGACGACTCCGTCAGGTCATTCGTGCAACCGGCCAGCATAAATGCCGCTCCCGTCGCCGCTATCGCCCCAAACAGTGTTCGTTTGTTCAAAAACATATTCTAAATATTGGTTTTGTGTTCGTATTCTCAATTATTTAAGACGGGCCGTTATGATATTTCCCGTATTCAGACTCATAGTACGTGCAGGCTCCTCGCCATGAGTCGCACCGCTCGCCGTCTCCTCGGTAATCACCGACTTCGCCTTAACCACGCGGGCAGGACCGGCCGGAATCTGAGGATAGACAAATACGTTGCGGCTGTGGGCTCGCAGGTAAGGTATCACGCTCTCGTTGTAGGGCATCGCCTCAAACTCCACATAGTTGCGGGGAGCTGCCGAGAACGGCGAATCCGAACCGCGGGCTTCGCTCTCGAGGGTCTGCGAATACAAATCGGAGAAAACAGGCAGTATCGTATCCGGTTTTGTCGGGTCCTTCTCCTTGTCGATAAGCATCATGCTCGTGTAGAGCGCAAATGTGGTCTTATTGCCCACGAATCCCATAAAACGCAACGACATACTTGCTTCCTGGTTCTCTTTCCAATATACACTGGGAGCAAAAGCCAGACAGCCCAACTCTTCATTCACAACGCCCGCCATCATACCGTCCAGCGAAATACGCTGCGAACCGGCAGCACCGCCGAAAGTCCTGTCGTCGTAATATACAAGACGAACAGGCTCGTTGTACTGCGTACCGTTTTCCTGCCATTCGGGATAGATACTAAGCACCGAGAAGAGACCGTAACGGGGACCAAACGTGCTGTGGAAATCGTCATAAGTACCCTGAATAATGACATCGGTCGCCGGTCTAAGGTGGCGGCGGTGGAACTCGTCCTCGCCCTTACCATCGTCGATTTCGATGCTGCTCATCAGACCCTGTATATTCAAAATATCATTGTAGCCCGCCGACTCGTCATCGTCGAAAATGGTCACCTCGCCCAACTTCTTGAGGCGTGTCGAAGCATCGAGCAAATCCACTCCATAGAGATTATAGGTCGTAGTCGTGATGTTGTACTTGTAGGTCGAAGCATTAACCTTTATGAAGTCGTTCGAAGACCAACCCTCAAGTATGGGATTGAATACGCCTTCGGTGGTGAACTGCGCCGTATATACCTTGTTGGCATAACCGTTGTCCACTCCGAGGTAGAGCGTATATTCGCTGGCACCGTTCAGACCCGTGAACAGCGTGCGGAACGAACCCGAATTAATCTCTTCGAGGTTCGCAGCCGACATCGAAATACCGTATTTCTCGATAATCTCGGCATCCTTCAACTTGGTATCGACCTTGCCCTTGCGGCGCAAAGCGTAACGCACCGAATAGATATCCTCGCCATAGGCGTAGAACTTAATCGAATTGGATTTGTCATAGCCCTGTCCCGCCAGCTCGTTGGTCTGTTCGATACCGAACGTGAAGGTCACAGGCACGTCATCGCCCGGGTGAACGTAGCCGAACTGCAACGACTTGAAGTCGCGCATACGGCCGTCGGAACTGTAAGAACAGCATATGAAGGTGTAAAGACCCGTAGCCTCAGGTTCGAGCTTCAGACGCAAATTGTCGGAAGCAGCAGCCTCGCCGTCGTATTCGAGAACACCCGATTCGAGATTCTGCGCCGTAAGGCTCACCTGTCCGTCATCGAGACGACCCTCGACTATCGCATACTTGACCCTCGCCACATCGGACTCGGTCGTAACCTTAACCGATATGCTGCCATCATCTCCATCCTCGCGCTCCAGCTTCAGTCCGTACTCGTAGGGACGGCCGCCAGGCATGATGATGCGCATCATACCCGAACTGTTCACACTGCGCCACTGGTCATCGCCGTCCACACTCGTAAGACGGGCCAGCACACCGTGAATCGGGAAGGTAATCACTCCGTTCTCCTCAAGTACGCCGTACTGACTCTCGGCAGCATCCATCGAGAATACCTTGTCCACATTCGACGATATGATGATCTCTCCCTGCTCGCTGGAAAGCACCAAACCCGTACCCTGCATGGGAATCCACACCTTCGAGGGGTCGGTAGCATCGATTATCGTGTATTTGAACTCGTCGGACTCCTGAGGAATACCGTCGAACAGCTTGTACACATAATTCTTGTTGAAAATCTGGGCACGGTACATACCCGGCTGGTCCTCACGCTCGAAAATCTCGATATCCACCTCCGAATAGGCATGGGGAACACCGATATAAATCGACGAAAGTATGTCGTCGCGCCATTTGCCCTTGCCCAACGACTTCCAACCGGCACGTATCACCGACATACTCAAAGCAGTGTCGTTGCCGCTGTAAGTGGAAATGTAGGCGGGGTCGTCGATAGTCACCGTAAGCGAATACTCGATGCCGGGCACCGCACGGGGAAACTGAATGCGAATTTCGGTCTCACGCTCGCCATCGGCAAAATGAATAGGCGAAACAATGAAAATATTCTCCTCGCTCTCCTCCATCTTGAAAGGAACCGTTATCTCACCCTCGGTACGCGTGCGGCGAACCTTGTAGATGACATCGGTGCTGCTCGCAGGGTCCAACTCGAGCTTCGTACTCGAAACCTGCTTCGGAAAATAGACTCCGTAGTTGTCGGCCGAATCAGGCTTGCCCGGAATGTACTCCACTTCGTCGCGCGAACATCCGTATGACCCGAGCATCGCAACGCCCAACAACATATATATCAATCTTTTCATAACTCTCTGCATTGTCATAAAGTATCTGTCATTTTCTCGGTTTTACTCGGTCCACGGTTTGACCTTGCCCGACGGGTCGGGATTGTTCAGGTCGGCCAAAGCCGTGTTGTTCTGCGACTCTCCGCGCGATATTACGAAATTCCAGTACGGCGCACGTCCGTCGCAGTTCAAACGGTACGAAGCAGGCGAATTCGTGCCCACATATCCGCGACGCGACGACATATTCAGACGCTTCATGTCGAACATGACCACACCCTCGCCCCAAAACTCGATGCGCTTCTGCAACATCAACTCATTGAGGAACGATTGCACCGTAGACGAACGGTTCGTACAGTCGTATTTATAACCGTCGGTCATGCGGTAGGAGTTCATAAAGTCGTTGAGATACTTCGCACCGTCGAGCGGATCGATGTGTCCCATAGCCTCAGCCTCGATGAAATACATCTCCTCTACACGCATACAGCAATGGTCGGCAGCTCCGCCCGTCATGAAGTCCACATAGTTGCCCTGCGCAGGACGGAACTTGATGTTGGCGTAATCCTTAAGCGTCTCCGAAAAGTATTCGCGACTGTCGTTGCGGCAGCTCCGGTAGTTGTAAACCGAACGGTCGGGGTCCAACCACGAATGCCTGCGGAAGTCGTGACGGTCGATACTGTTGTAGAGGTTCTTGTTGATTCCGCGGCCCACTTCGCTCGCATAAGCACTCCACGATTCGGTAGCCATGTGAGCAGTGAAGCAGAACAACGCCGATACACTCTCGCTCGGCAACGCCAAAGCCCATATCCACGAATTGTTGGAGTTGGCATTGTTGAATCCGTTGTTGGGGTCCTCCCACTCATCCTGCGTGAGAGGCGTGCAGCCGCTCGTGTTGATGGCCAGACGCGCATACTCGGCAGCCTTGCGGTAAGCCTCCAAATCCTCGGTTTCGTCGTCGGGAGTTCCGCGCTCGAGCCATGCACGAGCCTTCAGACCGTAAACCAATGACGAACCGATAGTATATTTATCGGGAGCAACATAGCCCGACAACAACTCTTCGGCCTTGTCCAAATCGGGGAAGATGACCTTGTTGTAGATATCCTCCACACTTGCGCGCGGATTGTTCTTCGCAACGCTTTCGGGAGTGTCGGGCATGACGATGGGCACACCCAAACCCTTCACATTCTCGCCTTCGGTAACCGCATTGGGGCGGAATTCGTACATTCGCACCAAATCGAAATAGAACATCGCACGATAGGCGTAAGCATGACCCAAATAGGCCCGCTGCTCGGCCGAAAGCGATGATGTGTCGGCGGAACCGATTTTGTTGATGACCTGATTGGCCATGTAAATCCATGTGTAGAAGGTGTTCCACGTCAGCACGCAGACGGCATAGTCACCGCCGAGAGCTTCGTTGGTACCCCACTGTCCGAACCAGTCGTAACCGATGCTGCCCGTAATTACGAGGTCGCCGGTCATCGACTCCATAGCCAAATGAATTGCCGGATAACCGAAGTCCCACGCAGCACCCTGACCCGCATAACCCGCGGAACCCGCCTTCACCATGGCTGCGGGTATACCGCGCAACATGGTTTCGAGAGTCACGCTTTTTTCGGTTGCGGTGCCGCCCGTTGCGTCGATTTCCTTGATACAGCTGCCCAGAGAAGCGGCGCATATCACCGCGAGGGCCGATATAATCATTCTTTTCATATTCCAATAACGCATTCTTGGGTTAGAACTGAATTGTTACGCCGCCCGAAATAGTTCTTACAGGCGAATAAACCGTGTGGTCGGAGCCTCCGGAGAAGGACTGACGAGGGTCGAGACCCTTGCGGCGCGACCAGTACCATACATTGTCGCACGAAAGGAAAACTCTGAATTTGTCAACCTTTATGCGGCGCGTGAGGTGCTGGGGAATGGTGTAGCCGAGGTTTATGCTCTGAATATTCAGGAAGCTGGCATCCATTATGAAACGGTCGGACTGCGCATTCTGATTCTGGTCCTCGTACTGCAGACGCGGAATGTCCGAACCCGTATTCGAAGGCGACCACGCTTTGAGAATATCCTTGTGCCAATTGAGACCGGTCGTGCTGTTCGCCGGAGAATACATCGATGACACATAGCCCGAATCGTAAACCAATCCGCCTATCTGATAGGTGAAGTCGATGGTCAAATCGACACCGTAAAGAGTCAAACCGGTGCTGAAACCTCCGTAAAGCTTCGGAATCGGATTTCCGCAGAGGTATTTCGTGGCCTCGGCATAGTCGGTGGTGGTAATTTTGCGTCCCGTGGGTTTGTTGTCGTCGTCGGTTTCGTCCACATACCACGTCGAGAGACCTTCCTCATCGACGCCCGCGTACTTGGGCATATAGAATGTGTAAACCGGCAAACCCTCGCCGTAGAACGACGAACCGCTCACGTAACCCTCATAACCTTCGACTACCGTATTGCGACGCTCCTGCGGCAACATGGTGATTTTGTTGCGCAGATGCGTCATATTGAGGCTGATGTCCCAATATACGTTCTCGCGGCGGACAGGCACGAAGTTAAGTTCGATTTCGACACCCTGATTGACCATGTCACCCACGTTGGCGTAGTACGAAGAGTAACCCATCGAAGGCGCAACGGGGAACGAAAGAAGCATATCGGTGGTTTTGCGGTGGAAATACTCGATACCACCCGAGATTACACCCTTCAACACGCCGAATTCGATACCGGCATTGAAGTTGGAGTTGGTCTCCCACGTAATCTTCTCGGAACCGTGACCCGCAGGCACCGTCGAAACCTGACCGTTCGAATTTTCAATCGAATAGGTGTTGGTGTAGCGGAAGTCACCGATGCTGTCGTTACCCTGCGAACCTATCGAAGCCTTCAGTTTGAGGTTGTCGAGCCACGAACGCGTGGAGTACATGAAGTTTTCACGCGAAATAATCCACGCACCGCCGACCGACCAGAAGTTACCCCAACGATATTTGGGATGGAATCGCGAAGAAGCATCGCGACGGTACGAAGCCGAAGCAAAGAAACGACTGTCGTAATCGTACATCAGTCGCGAGAAATAACCCTCGTTGTTGTACTCGCCGTAACCCGACGACGCCGACTGCAAGTCGGTAATCGCACCGTTAAGCTCGAGGTTGTCGGGCGAGAACATACCGCTCTTGCTTGCACCCACCGAATAGGAACGCGAATTATAGTATTCATGACCTATCATGGCATCGATGGTGTGGTCGCCTATCTTTTTATTATAGGTAAGAATCTGCTGGAGGTTCATCTCGAACAGACGCGAATGACCCACCGAAAGCATACCGTTAGAATTGGCATAATAACCGAACCACGGGTTCATCGAAGATTTGCTTCGCGTTTCGTCGAGCGAAACACCGGCATTGAAGGTGAATTTGAAATCCTTGAGGAACGAAATCTCGAAATAACCCGTACCGTTGAAGGCATTACCCTCGGCAAGCGATTTGTTGAGTCGGGTTTCGGCCAGCGCGTTTCCGTTGGGGAAGAGCGCACGGTACATACCCGCATTGTCGCCGTTACCGAAGTCGAAAAGCTGAATTCCGTCCTCGTTGTACATGAAATTGCCGTCGCCGTCACGGATGTATAGCGGATAAATAGGACCT
The DNA here is from genome assembly GCA_022511355.1 of Alistipes sp. Classification (GTDB taxonomy): domain Bacteria; phylum Bacteroidota; class Bacteroidia; order Bacteroidales; family Rikenellaceae; genus Alistipes. The sequence goes on along the minus strand of JAFLRS010000026.1, from coordinate 7,453 downwards.
ACCTGCGCAGTGTAAGCAAAAACATTACCCGAAGAGTTGCTGCCGCCGCCACCGATAGAATTGTAGTTGAAGTGGGCATAGGTGGCATTGATGCCGGCCTTGAACCACTTTTTGGCCTGCCAGTCGAATTTGGCACGCGCAGTGTACCGCTCCATGTCGGAGTTGTAGACAATACCCTTGTCGTTGAGATAACCGAACGAAATGTAAGCCGATACACGGTCGAGCGAACCCGTAAGGCTGGCATTGTACTCCTGCCGCAAAGATGCACGATAAGCCTCTTTGGTCCAGTCGTCGGGCTGAATCCAGTACTCCTGACCCTGATAAACCACCCTTCGTCCGAGCTTGGCTCCCGGATTGACCTTGCCGTTCGAACCTATGAAGTCCTGCCCCGCCGGAACAGTGAAGACCTGATATCCCAAACCTCCCGTATTGGCCGACGAAGTAAGATTGGCATTGGCCCTGCGGTGCGACTCCATCTCGGAATAACCGCCCGTATTCATGTAGTAGTTTTTCAGCGCATTGTAGTGCGTTTCGTAGTAGAGCGCGGGATTTTTGATGTATTCGTAATCCTGCGCGGCACGAGCATTGACACCGAGCTTGGCCTCGACCGTGAGCGTGGCATCCTTGTCACGTCCGCGCTTGGTGGTCACCATGATGACACCGTTGGCACCGCGGGCACCGTAAAGAGCATTGGACGCGGCATCCTTCAGGACAGTCATCGACTCGATGTCGTTGGCGTTGAGATTGCTCAAGTCGCCCGAATAGGGCATACCGTCCACCACCCACAAGGGACCCTGACCGGCATTGAGCGAACCGAAACCGCGGATGCGGATGTCGATGCCCGAACCGGGCTGACCCGATGAAGTCGTAGTCTGCACACCGGCCACACGACCCGAAAGAGCCTTGGCTATGTTCGAACTCTGAAGCTTGCCGATATCGTCGGATTTGACCACGGTGGCCGAACCCGTGAAGGCATCCTTCTTGGCGGTACCGAAAGCCACGACAATCACGTCGTCGATGGATTCGGACTTCTCCTCGAGGGTAATTTCAAGGAATGTTTTGCCTGCGACATCGACGATTTTATCGACGTAACCTATGAACGATACCGAGATACGGTCGTTATCGGCCACTTCGAGTGAGAAATCACCGTCGATGCCTGTCGAAGTGCCGTTGGTGGTACCCTCCACCACCACTGCGGCACCCATAACGGGCAATCCTGCATTGTCGGTAACCTTACCGGTAAGCGTATGCCGCTGCTGCGCATTCAATGCGCAGACCGCAAAAGCCAACAGGCAGGTCATCATCAGTTTTTTCATATTATTAATTCAGTTTATACGTTGCGTATCAGTGCAGCGTTTTTCTTTCGAAGATTTTTGTTATGCGATTCTTCGCAACCGCGTTGGTTTTACATAAACGCCTTAAGAAGCGGTTTTATTATTTGCGCCTTGAGGCGTTTTGTTTTGTGTATTTTTTATTCAAAGAACGTCTAAACGGTTAATGGAAAATCGGTCCGAAAACAAGAGTTTGGCCGGTTTTTAAGAATCGACCAAACTCCCTATTTTCTAATTAATTGCATATTTCCATTACTATTATTTCTGGGCTAGCTTTTTATAATAACCTATCAACTGACCCTTGTAATGGAGTACAAATGTTTGATTCGTACCTGCAAGCGTTCCACCCGTGGAGACATTATCGCTGGTATAGATGCGATACGAATCCAATACCTCGATATCGATTGTCCAAGTATCGGTATCGTAATCGTAGTCCACTGTAATAGAACCCTTCTCCGTCGTTCCGTAATAGCTGTTGGTTTTTGCATTATAGTACGGACTCGCAAGGCGATCACTACCGAATGCTTGGCTCGAAGTAGTCTTCGAATCATCGGTATCATTCTTGCCCCAATAGGAGAATCGTTTGAAATATTGAATCTCGAAGAACTGAGACAAATTATCCCAACCGTTGGCCAGAGTCTGCGCGCTGTCGAGAGTAACCTTACCTACATTAACCACATTGGCATAAGGAATTTTATATTTAGTATTAGTCATCCAGTCTGTATACTCTGTGTCAGTGTTTGTACGCAGGTCGTTTGCAATCATCAACTGCGGCGCATTACCTTGAGTAACAGCGTTAGAATTATCTTGATACGAAGATCCAGTCATATTGTCTTCGTTATCAATAAATATCTGCATACCAAACACCGTTGCTTGAGAAACGAAGGTCAAAGGAGTAGAGGCTGATTCATCCCGTTTGTCATAATAAACATACATACGGTGAATATCGCGGTGGAAGATAACCTGACCTTCGGGCGAGAGAATACGGAAGTAGTTGCCCTCGTCATCAAGGTCGCCGTCACCCGGGTTGCCAAGAACCTTTGCGGGGTCGCCTGCATTATCCTCGAGTTTCGAAACCTCACCCCAATAATCAGCTACGAACTGCTCGGCCTTGCGGTAAGAGGGACGAACAGAGGGCGAATATGAAGGAGTAAGTCCACCATCGAAATAGAAATAGACATTATCGGTAGCACGCGAGGGGTCTGTGGTATAGTAGAAAGTACCGTCCTCGAGACTGAGCGTCTTATTGGCAAGATAGTTCTTATCGGCATCCGATACGGCAAGCGTACCTGTTTTCGACGATACACCGTCATCGAAGATATCCCACCAATTGGTTTTATCGGACTCTACCTTATCGACGCTATACTCATAAGCCGACATAGCGAATCCCGGGGTAGAGGGAGTCCACGGAGCGGCACTGCCGGGAAGCGTTACAAGCACCGTATATGCGAAATTGCCGTCGCCCTTAAGGTCATTAAGAGTAGAAGCGCCTGCAACGGTACTGTAAAGGAGGTAGTTTTTGCCGCCATTGGTATAGCTGTATACATTGCCCGAGAATTCGCCCGTGCGAGCATTCTCCTCATAACCCAATTTGAGCGAGTATGCGTTATCCGACTCATAGGTAACACTTACACGGTTGTCATATGCAACGCGGACAACCTCGCCCGTCTTCACATCCTCATAAGTGAACGTAACAGTACGGCCCAAAGTACCCATATTGTCCCTATTAGCCGTAGCCGTAACCTTGAACACACCATAAGCATCGGCACCGGCCTTCGGATAGCTCTCGCCGCGGAATTTCAGATCGGAAATACCCTCGGGCAATACGAACTTGACATCGCCGCCTACCTCAGCCAAAGTCTCCGGCGCTGCAAAGTACGACTCCGCAACCGTGAACGTCAAAACCTCCGGCTCGGCATCGCTGCTCAAAACATACTTGCGAATACCCTCCTTAACCGATACGGTCTCAACAACTTTGGTAATAGCTACAGGAGTATCCTTGCCGACAGCCCATGCATCATCAACAACCGCATAGCCAGCCTTCGCAGCAGTGCCGCTCCATGCCGCCCACACATTCTTCGCCGAATCCTTGAACGTGAGCGCTACCGACATCTCCAAACTGTCATCCGCACCCAAAAGTACCGATACCAACGACGAACTGAATTCATCCGTCTGGTCGTACTCCTTACCGTCGTACAACAGGCTCCACTCGGGAGTCTCGCCGGCAAGCTCCGGAACTCGCAATACCAATACGTCCTCGGGATGCGCGGCCATCAACGACTCCGCTCCCGCAACGTCGGTAACCCGCGAAACAGTGAAATAAACTACATATTCATATTCCTCCTGCTCGTATAGCGCATATGGCAACTGTACAGCGCGGCTCTCGTCCATTCCGACCAAAACAGCGTTCTCAACCTTCGGAGTCTTGCCTCCCGAAGGATCCTTACCACCGGAATTGTCGCCGCCCTTATCCTTGTCACAAGCTGCAAACATTGCCGCTACAAGCATCGCTGCAGCCAACAATCTCATCTTACCAAAGTTTAACATAATCTTAAAACTAAATATTAATATCTTTATTACTATTCCTTAATTCCGAACGGCCCGGTATATAGCACGCCTACCGCAACCGTCCGAACGGCTGAATCCACCGCTGCGCTACTCCGATTCCGAAAATCACGCAACACGGATTTATTGTAACGCCAAAGGCGCTAATTTTTTGTGTATGTCATCCTGAGTGAAGCGAAGCGGAATCGAAGGATCTGTTACCCGATACTCTGTTGTCTACCGTTACGCGAACCTCTTACAGACCGCGTTATGGCAACAGATCTTTCGACTGCGTTCGCTATCGCTCTCTCCGCTCAAGATGACACGGGGCGTGCGCTCTTACCGCTTCAGAGCGGTACGCTCCGATGCGGAACGTACCAACTCCGATTGCAATTCGCTGTCAAGCACAGGACGAGCATAATTCAATACCGGCAACGACAGCGGAGCGTGCCATTCACTCGTCAAAGCCGTCTCCTCAGCATTCGATACACCAACGACCTTACCCGTCCAAGTACCGGTTACATGGTGCTTGCGTACACAGATACAATCGAAATCGAATGTGTAGGTGTCATCAGCATCGTTGTAGGTGACAGTAACCTCGCCGTCATAGAAGTATGCGTGACCGTCCATTATCGATAACGTCTGGCCCGCTATGTGGTGCTGCCAGTGCGAGGTGTAGCTCGTGCTGTTAAGCAGCATACCATGAATCGCAACACCCTCGCCCTCTTCATTCATAGGACGGAAGTATGCCGGCCAGCGCTTCTGCGAAACCGTATAGTGACCCGGCTTCAACTGGCGCTCCTCGCCCGGAGCCGTACACAGCTCGATATATGCAAAGTCGCCCTTATTGATATTGCCGTACTCGTCCTCGTTCGCTCCGATGTTACCGAATGCGATATACTGATAGCCGATATCGGCATTACGGTTCACACTCTGGCTGCCCCACTTGGTCGCATACAGCGACATATCGGTATAACCTACACCGCCGATATATATCTTGTCGGGAACAACCAAACGCGCAGTCTTGTGACGCGACAAATCCATCTCGTAGTCCTCGGTAAGAGTCGAGGTGCCGTCATCTTCCGACGATGCCACAGGACTCCACGTCCAGTTAATCGGACCCTCGTAGCTGCCCTTCATCGTCGAACCGTTCTTCGAAACAAGGTCGAACTCAATGCGCAAACCGCCCTCAACAGCCGTAACTACAACCGTACCCGTCTCGGCATAACCGTGAAGACCGTAATACGAGCCGTCCTGCTTGTGAATGAAGGTTCCGTAAGGATATACCATACCGTAAACGTTCATCTCCACCGTCTGGAACCAAGTCCACGTCTTAGTGAAGGTGTTGGACTCCGTGTAGGTGCCCGCCAACTTCGGCAAGCCCGCGAAAAGCTCTTCCTTCGTAGTGAACAACGTAGGCGCAGTCAGCATAAGAGTAGCAGCATAGGTGCCCTCCTTCTCATCGGCATTCTCCGAAAGATATTTGTCACCGTAAACCACAATCTCGCACGTTCCGTATGCATCACTGCCCATCTGACCGTAATAAATACCGTCAGCCGATACGGCATTGAACTCTACGCTCTCGTTCAACTGCGGCAGAACCGTCGCCGCATTAACATCATAGAAGCTGCCCAGCTTGCCCTGATATGCCATTACGCGGGTACGGCCGTCGGCGTCGATGTAGGGCGCACGGATGGTCGTCAATCCCGTAGCCTCGTCGTACTCAACAACAATGTCGCCCGAGAATGCCGCAGGAGATTCGTTGTAAACCTGCTTGTTGGTGTTGGTGTCCCACGTGAAACGGTGATAACCCGTGCCCGAGAAATAAGTGTTGGCCTCCAACTGGCTCGAAGGACGATACGTGCCCGCAGGCAACTGCAACTTGTTGTCCTGAGGATATGTGTGGAAGTATATCTGCATCATGTAGCCCTCCTTGTCGAGCATAACCCATTCACCGTAATCGGTAAGAGTCAAAGGCGATGTCGAACATATAAGCAGGTACTGGTCGGCATCGGAACTGTCAGCACGGCCGAAATAGTACTCTACATATATCTCCTTCATAATCACATCGGCAAGCGACTCCAAACTGTCGGGCCAACGCGTGCTGTTGCCGTAATACTTGACGTCAAAACGCGAATCGCCCGAACGCGACACAATCTCGACATCCAACTCCACCGCCAATCCGTTGTTGAACAGCTCGGCCGTATAACTGTGATTACGGAAATCGGCTCCGTTCTCGTTCGTCGCCTCGAAAAGCAACTCGCCGCCACGGTAATACTCAACACTTACACCGGCATCCGTCTCTACATGATTCTGCTCACCATCAACGTTCGCAACAACCAGTCGAGCATAGTGACCCGTCGATACTACAGCCTCGGTCGTCGTCAAATTCGACTCCGCTCCCAAGTAAAATACCGTCATGCCACTCACCTCCGTCGTGTTGAATACAACAGAATTTACATTGAACGCGAAATAATCACGCGCCATCTGATTCCGCAACGAACCGTGACCCTCTACCTTTACACCTTTGTCTGATGAAGGCTCCTTCGGCAACTGAGGCTCCTTATCCGAGCACGATACCATCGCTATCGACAGCATCGACACCAGAATAAAACTCAATGCATTGATACTTCTTTTCATTGTTTTTTTCTTTCGTCGGCGCACATCCCGACTCGTTAATCAATTCAGAAGAACGTCGTGCTAAAAACTGCCCGAAATCCCCGACACCACATCAACAGGCCCTTCAAAACAAAATACCCCCCCCCTAACACAACACCCTGACTATCAGTCGGGTACCAAGCGTCGGAGGCAGAGTTCATCGCTCAGGCCGTTCGATATGTCCGTCGAAAACAAGGCAATTTACGCTCTCCTCGCTTTCTAAACGATGCAAATATACTTATTATTTTCCAAAAAACACACAACTTTCTTACAATTTTTTACCCCTACAACCATATTTTTCCTATTTCGACCCGAACCCGACAACAAAAACTTTTTCACCAATGTGCCAACTATGAGTAACGTTTCAGCATGATGCCGGCAGCGTTTTTTTTCATATTTATCCCCCCCCTCCCTATATAGGAAAAAGAAGGGCATCATGGTGCATTAACGCATACTATCGCGATTATTTTTTACCTGTCTCCGCACTTTTTTTCGCTCTTCTTGCCAATTTCAATTTTTTTTAATATCTTTGCGCGATTATTAACCATTTAACAATTACTCGAAATGCCAAAAATGAAAACAAATGCCGCTGCAAAGAAGCGTTTTACTTTCACCGGCACAGGTAAAATTAAGCGTAAACACGCTTATCACAGTCACATCCTGACCAAAAAATCGACTAAACAAAAACGAAACCTCTGCTACTCCGGCACCGTTTCACCGGCCGATGAAGCCAAAATCAAGAATCTGCTCGTCAAATAACCAATAAACGAACAAATTCAAAAAAAACAACAAACATCATTTTATTAACAACAGAGCAAATATAGCCCCAAAGAACGGGAGAGAAGCCCGTCGCTATCAGCTCTATTAAAACTTTTAACATTATGCCACGTTCAGTAAATGCTGTTGCGTCTCGCGCAAGA
>JAFLRS010000025.1 GCA_022511355.1 Alistipes sp. | reverse complement strand
TCGGTGGACGAAATCGAGAACATCACGCTCTACACTCCGACGGGCGGAGCCGTAAAGGTTCGCGACGTGGGTCAGGTTGTCGAGACCTACACTCCGCCGACCATCGAACGCAAGGACCGTTCGCGTTACATCAAGATTTCGGGTTCGGTGGGTCACGGTTACGCCATGTCGGACATCATCGAGCAGACGGTGAAGGGCATCAATGCCATGACGCTGCCGGCAGGCATTACGTGGCGTTTGGGCGGCACCTACGAGGACCAGCAGGATACGTTCCGCGACCTTATCACGCTTATGGCGCTGATGATTATTCTGGTCTACGTGATTATGGCTTCGCAGTTCGAATCGCTCTCGTATCCTTTCGTCATCATGTTTGCGTTGCCGTTCGCGTTGGTGGGCGTATTCATCGGATTGTGGCTCACGGGCACTCCGATGGGTGTTATGGGTATGCTCGGCGTACTGATGCTTATCGGTATAGTGGTGAACAACGGTATCGTGCTGCTCGACTACACTCGTCTGTGCATATCGCGCAGGATGCCCATTTTCGAGGCTGTGGTAACGGCGGGCCGTTCGCGTCTGCGTCCCATTCTGATGACCACGCTGACGACGGTCATCGGTATGATACCTATGGCTACGGGCAAGGGTGTAGGTTCCGAGATGTGGAATTCGTTGGGTATGTCGGTGGCATGGGGACTTTCGTTCTCGACTCTGATTACGCTCTTCCTCATTCCGGTGATGTTCACCACCATGACCGTGTGGCGCGAACGCCGCAAGGCGCGCCGATTGGCCAAACAGAATGCATAAGTTCAATGTAGAGAAAGTGTTATGAAAGCTATATTTTTATCATGCAACCAGGCGCTTTACGACGAAGTGCTTGACACGATGGAACGCTGCGGAATTCGCGGATATACCGGTTGGGAGGAGGTAACGGGCTGCGGAATGCAGACGGGCGAGCCTCATTTGGGTTCGCACGCATGGCCGACTCTGAACTCGTCGCTGCTGTCGATGGCCGAAGACGAGGCCGCCGACCGATTCATGGACGAACTGCGCCGAATCGACGCCGAAAACCCCAAATTGGGTCTGCGTGCATTCTGGTGGCCGATAGGCGGAACCCTCTAAAAAGAGCGTTATGGCAGCTTTGTTGGCAGCCTGCATGGCCTTGCTGTTGTCGTTGGCAACGCTCTGTATGCTGATGCGCATAGAGTCGCGCATCAGCAAGTTGGAGCGCAATGCCGTTGACACACAGGAAAATACAGATTCAAGGGGGGGGGATTTTTCGGATTCCGCATCCGAAAATCAGACCGTAAGCGAACCTGCACCGACCCCCGACCAACGATACCGACCCTACGAAAGCGACGACGAAACATTCCTCCAACGGCTGAATGAACTTATCGATGCCAACATCGGCAATCACGATTTGAATGTCGATTTTCTTGCCGCAGGGATGATGGTAAGCCGTTCGCTGCTCTTCAACAGAGTGCGTCGTGCTACGGGCAAAGGCATCGTGGAGTATGTGAACGGCATACGCATCGAACGCTCGACGGAGATGTTCGCTGACGAGAACCGGAGTCTTACCGAAATAGCCGAAATGAACGGATTTTCGACTCTGCGCTACTACTCGAGAGTCTTCAAATCGGTGAAGGGCGAGATTCCCTCGGTGTGGCGGGAGCGGATGCTGCAGCAAATGAAAAAATAGACTCGCGAAAGCGTAATGAAGAGGGCTTCCCGCTGCGGGAAGCCCTCTTTTTTGCCGCCCGTACAACCGCACCCCCACCCGACGGCACAAAAAAACGGAAGCCGCACAGAATGCGGCCCCCGTCACGAAACGAACTTTTTATATATTTAATCTAACCTAAAAGTTTGCGGAACTTTTCTAATAGAAGAATCCGGTTGCGGCCTTTCCGCCGTCGTTCCAGAAATCTTCGTTCACATATACGCGAATCCAGTCGAACTCCATGGTGGGGAGATTGTCGGGGTCCTCGAAGTCGATGGGACGCACCGAACCCTGCCAACCGGTGCGCGAACTGTGCTTGCTGTCGTGCATACCGGTGGTGAGCAGCAGATAGAATCCCTCGGGCTGCGTCCACGGCCAGTGTTCGAAATCGGTATCGACAGTCTCCTTGTTCACCGTTTGCTTCGTGTAACCGTTCACACCGAAGACTATTTTGTTGGGATACAGCTCCACCCAGTAGATGTTCCAGTGCTTCATATCGGCGAGAGGCTCTTTGTTGGTCTTGGCATTGCTTTTAGTCGAGTTGTAAGCACCGCAGTGAATGGTGGAGTGGGCCAACTGATTGATGACGTCTTTGGGGTTCTCCAGAAGGTCGATTTCGCCGTAGTTGGGCCATCCGTGGTCGAGGGTATTGCCCTGGAACCAGATTGCATTGTTGAAGCCGATGGTGTCGGTGCGGCGGAAACGTACCTCGAAACGCATATAGGGACGGAACGTGAACCACGTACCCATAGTCGCATTTGTTTCGGGATAGGTTCTGAACGCAGCGTGTTCGTACTCGACGATACCCGAGGGGTTGTAGGCCGTCTGCGGGATGCCTGTTGCGACGGGTTCGTCGAGGTGTCGTGCATCCATGACAAGACGGCCGTCCTCGACGCGTGCGCAGACATTGTTTCTCACGATAGCCGACTCATTGGAGTTTCCGGTGTTGAACGGATAGAGTCCGTGAGGCTGAATCACCGAGGTATAGGTACCGTCGCCGTTGGAAATCTGTTCGATGCGTCCGTCGGTAAACTCGTTGCAGGTGTAGAGTTCCCATCCTTTGGCCGCGAGGTCGGGATTGGGATGCGGGTCGCCGCGGCGAATGGTTTCGCGCGAGAACGGAGTGTAGGGATTTTCGTATACCAAACGCTCGTCGTCGATGGGCTTGGCTGCGGGATTGTAGTCGTAATCCCACGGACTTTCCGCATTGGGGTCCTCCGGCTCGTCGGGATTGAGCAGAGCCGTGAATCCTATTTTGTAGACGCGTTCTTTGCCGTCGAGCGTCACCACTATATCGTTTTCCATCTCCCAACGACCGATAAACGATTCGGGTTCGGGATAGATGACGGCTTTGTCGCTTACGAGTTGGTAGTGAACGGCATCGATGGTTTCGAGTTCGGTAATGATGCCTATATTGGCCGTACCGGCATAGTGGTCGATAACGGCGTCGTATGTTTCGCCCGCAGCCGTAACCGAGAACGACACGAGAGGAGCCGACGAACCCGCAAGAGTTTCGCTGCTGCCTTCGGTGCCCGGCACGTTGTTGTCGGTCAGATAGTTGTTTTCATTACAACCCGCACACAACAACATGATTCCTGCGGCTATTAATGCTGTTTTTTTCATTTGAGTTCAGTTTTTAGCGTTAATAATGCTTAATTGCCCCAGTTGATGGGCGGCGTAAATGTAGCCTTTTCGAGAATCAGCTCGCCCCGAACCTGAATAAATGAGCTTTCGGCGGTCATTTTGGCGAAAGACATATCTTTCCAGTTGGCTGCATCGAGAGTCTCCAGAATCGATTTCTGAGTCTGGCCTGCGTCGCCCAAATGGAGCAGTTCGCCGTCGAGACGCCATATCATGCGGGCCCAGATTTTGAATTCGCCGTCGATTTCGCGCTTGGATTTCTGCAGCTCCATCGTGTAGGTGTGCCGCTGGCTCTTGTCGAAAACGGCATAGGTGCCCGGATTGGCGTTCGTCGAATAGTTGCCGCACTCGTTCGCATTGTATCCCGCAATATACGGAGTCGCATACTTGACGGGGACACCGTCATTGTTGAGAACTCCTGCGGTAGAGGCACGCGCACTGGTCCAGAATCCGAGAGTGAAGCCCGAACCGTCCTGAGTCAGCTGGTCGGGGAATATGAAGTTGATTTCGGAGATTTTGTTTTTGTAGCCCGTAATCACGAAATCGTAACGTCCGGCCTCGACGGTCGTCTTTACGCGTACCGAACTGTTGTTCATAATCTCCTGACGGCCGTAGATTTCAATCGATTCGGGGTTGTATGCCTGCTTGAACACCACCTCGCGCACGACGGGTATGGCATCCTCGCTCTCGGGAATCGAAGTGAGAATCAACGAACCGGTACGCAGACGCTGGGTGCCGTTCTCGGTGAGCGTAATCGTAAGATTATCCTTGATTACGGTCTTGCCGTCCTCGCTGCGTTCGAACGTCCCTTTCTCTATGGAGTACCACTCATCGTCCTCGTCGCTCTTCACGGCGGTCCAGCCGTTGTTGAACTCGACGGGGATAACTATATTCTCATCGTCGTAGTAGCAGCGAATCCAATCCACTTCGGGTTCGTCGGGTTCGGGGTCTTCGTCATAGGGCATATACCAGTCGAGCACCACGCCGTCCTGCGTAAAGAGAACATCCACCGTGGGACGGTCGTAACGGTCGTAGAGGGTCACCACGCCCGGACGACGCGCACTTTTGTTGGCTGCGGCCTTGATATTGACCGTACCTTCATTTTCGCCGCTGTCGCCGGCCGTAATCGAAAGCCAAGCATCGCCTTCGGTGACGGCTGCGCTCCATTTCTGATTGGAATGAACCTCGAATTCATACTCTTCGCCGTCCATGTCGAGGGTTTTGCCTTCGGCCTCGAGGAAAGCGGTACCCTTCTGGAACAGACGGAACTGTTTGCCGGTCCAGTAGTCGCTCTTGATGTTTATCATATCCTCGCGGTCATCCAAATCGGGATTGTTCTTGCAGGTGATGGTGACGATGGCTGTTTCGCCCGCTTCGCCGCGCGAAGGGGTTATTTCATACCAGTCGGCATCGGCATCGCTGCCGACAATCTCCCACGGAGTATAGAGCGACCTCACGCGCAAAGTAACGACCTGAGGGTCGGTATGAGGCAGTTCGTAGACGTCCAGCACATCGTAGCGCAAATCCACGATGGGTCCGTCGTAGGATTTGTCGCACGCGGTGAACGGCATTACCGTTCCACCGAGTGCAACAATACCCAAAATCCATTTTATACTTTTAATCGGTTTCATAGAATCGATTTTTTAACGGTTTTCTATTACTCGATATCCGCGATATAGCACTTGGTAACGGTCACGTACTCACCGGTAAGGTCTACCGGACCGCTATTGTTGATCATACCAAATGCCGGAATAAGTTGGACTTCTTTATATTTATTGGTGAAATTGGTACGATTAGTTTCTGCCGTCCATTCAAGAAGTCGCGTATAGGAAATCTCTTTGCCGTTTGCCGTAACAATGAGTTTCAAGCCCTCTTCGCGCATTTCGAATACGATTCTCTCGAGTTTCTTTATATCATTCGAATCGAACAACTCGCCATCATACGCACTATTCGCAGCTGCACCGTCAAGATGCCAAGGATTCATAACATTCATCCAAGTTCCGCCGCCATGATTGTAGAAGTTGTTTTTACCTATACCTGTAGTCGTTCCGATATCAGGAGTCAATGTCAGGTGAGATACACCGTTGGTGAAGCTGCTGGTGTTGGCCGCACCGGTCTGGTCAATCTGGCAGAACAACCGGACTTTTGCAATATTGGTCTGCTCGGGGTCGATTTCGCAAACCCATTTTTTGCCCATCGACAATTTGAGCGACGATACCAAAGCCAAATCGGTCTCATTGGCCGTATTGCTGAAATAGAACGTTACCGACTGATCGAGATTGTCGATATAGTGCTTGGTTGTAGTTTCAGCATCACCCGCAGGCCACTTGTTCACAAACGCAGACGGCTGATAAACCTTAACGGGAACAGGGTCTACCTCTCCGGCGGTAAGATTAATCGTACCTACACGGAATGCCGCATACGGATTGACTCCGCCTTTGGTCTTAACCGTAACGGTCGTAGCGTCATAGGTATCGATTTCGAGCCAGTCGGCATCCTGTTCCGCAACTACCGGCACGAATTCGATATTGGCATTGACGGTGAACGTAACCGTAGCTCCGGCTTCGTAAGCATTCGATTCGGAGGTGAATGTAAGGTCGCTTACACCCTGACCCTCGGCAAGCTCCAGAGTGATACCGTTCTGCGGGAACGAATATTCGTAGTCGCCCGCAGCCGTTCTGATAAGGAACCGGCACTGGCGTCTTACTCCGCCATTCACGGGAACCGTGATATTGACCGTATAGTCGGCAACCTCATCGACATCCTCGCCCGAGGTTACATCGGCAGCGTCGAAGAGAAAATCGTCCTCGGCAAAGTACTCCCAACGTTTGTTGGTGTGTATGTAGTAGGTGGCCACACCTCCCTCAGCCGGAACAGTGCCGCTGAATTCGGTAACGATAAAGTCGGTCTTCGACGACTGTACTATCGAAATCCGCTTCACGAAATCGAGCTCCACGCCCTTAATCGTTACCTCGGCCGTGCGCGGCGTATAGTCGGGGTTGTCCTCGACCTTCACCGTAACCTCCGATACCAATCCGCCCACAGCACTCATCGACGGCGTAACCGTACACCACTGCTCGCTGCTCTCGATACGCCACGGCGTATTCGCGCTGATGTTGAACATTATGCCCGGAGCAGATTCGGCTGCCATCTCATACGACATCTGGGCATCATCCTGAATGTTCGGGCCCGCACTCGGCTGCGAATCGATTCCGTAATTGTCGCAGCCGCTCAATGCAAACACTCCCAATGCGATTATCATTCGCATCACCTTCTTGTTAATTGACTTTTTCATATCGTTGAATTTATTTTTATTCTCTCACTTGTTTACTCCTTACTACCACTGAGGATTCTGGGGATACAGATTGCCGTTGATGAACAACTCCGACTGAGGGATAGGATACAGATTCATCCGCTCCGACCATACCCGGTTCTCAACCAGCTTGCGGCGATATATCTTCACGTTGTTGTTGCGCGTAATGTACACACCGTACAACTGACGCTGCGTGCGGTCGCCTATCTTCCAACGGCGGACATCCCAGAAACGATGGTCCTCAAATGCAAACTCCACACGCCATTCGTTCTGAATGCGCTCGATAAGATTCGCCTTCGAATCGTTTACCACCGCAGGCATTCCCGCATTGGTGCGAACCTCGTTCAACGCCGACAGCGCCGAACGTTTGAACTCACCGTCGCTGTAGCCTCCGTCGCCGAATGCGTTCACCATCGCCTCCGCATACGAAAGCAATATCTCGGCATAACGGCTCACAACCCAGTGATGCTGGTACGATACCGGAGAGGTCGGGTCGAAACTTACATCCTCCTGAATATACTTGCGCACGAAATAGCCCGTCGCACTTCCGCCCATCGGCACCGATACGTCATCGGCTCCGCCTTCGTAAGTCTCCAGAGTCTCGCCCTTGAACGACATCCCGTCGGCCAGAATCGTCCGCGCAAGACGCGGGTCGCGATTCGCATAGGGCTGCTGCTCGCGGAACGACGGATCGTCGCTGTGCCAGCCCGATTCATCCAGCGTAACCTTGTATCCGTTCACCGTCTCGAACGCATCCACCAAATTCTGCGAAGGATAGTTGCCTCCCGAAATGAATGCCGCCGAACGGCCGCCGTAAGTGAAACGCACCGGAAAGTTGTAAAGCTCATACGAACTGTTGTTCACACCGTACATCCGGGCCAGTATCAGCTCCGACGACACGGTGTTGTTCCAGCATCCGTCCTTGTCCAGAGCGTACACTCCCAAATCCATAACCTCCTGCGCCGCACGGGCCGCCGCCTTCCACTTCTCGGCGTCGCCCGACTCGTTGTGCAGCGGACTCGCCGCATAAAGCAGAGCCTTGGTCTTAAGAGCCAGCGCGAAACCCTTCGTAACACGGCCTATCTCGTCGGCCGAACCCACACCCTTGAATGTGGTCGGAAGCTCCTCCGCACTCTCGGTACACTCCGAAACAATGAAGTCGATAACCTTGTCGAACGACGTCTTGCCTATCGAATTGGCCTCGTCCTTCGTGAGAACCTTCAGCGGCATCGCAATATCGCCGTATCGACGCGCCAACTCGAAAAAGTAGTACGCACGCAGCACCCGAGCCTCATAGGGATAGTACTGCATCTGTGCCATATCCTTTTCGTAACCGCCGTTGGGATAGTTCTGCGAAATGTCCACCGAATCGAAATCGGCAAGGAACATATTCGCATATCGAATGCCCTCATACAGACTCCATGCATCGTCCCACGTGTTGGTCGCCGACCAGTTGCCGTTGTTCACGTTCTGTATCAGAGCCGATGCCGCTCCGAATTCGGCATCGTCGCTCGCACAGTCGCGCATCGCAAGATTGTTCACCGAACCGTTCGCAAACGAAAATCCGTTGTAGTACGGCATCGATACATACACCTTCGTCAGCATCGACTTCACACGGCTGAAATCGCCGTACAGATCCTCGCGCTTAATAATGCCCGAAGTCTCGTCTACATCCAGATAGCTGCACGATACCGCTGCCAGCGCACTTGCTGCAATTATTATATTTCGTAATTTCATAACTCTGTTCTCCTTCACTTAAAAGTTAAATTTGATTCCGGCCCAGTAGCTTCTCGTCGAAGGATATGCCGCTATAATCTGTTCGGGGTCGGCAAAACCCAACCTGTCGGCCGAGAAAAGATTCGTTCCCGTAAGGAATATCTTCAAATCGGCAAAACGGGTCATCGACTTGGGGAAAGTATAGGCCACCGTCAGATTGCGAAGCTTCAGGAACGAACCGTCACGATACCACAACGAACTTGCCTGCGTGTTGTTGGCATTGGCAACCGTCGTCAGTCGCGGCATCGTCGCCTTGTCCTTGTTCTCGTCGGTCCAGAAAATTTCGTTCTTCAGGAAGGTCGTCGTGATGGTGTTCTCGCCCATCACGGCTCCGTTCATCCGCACCGTGTTGTTGTAGAATGGCTGGTATATGGGCGAATTGAGCAAATTCACCGTCACGCCCGCCATGCCCTGAAAATCGGCCGACAACTCGAATCCCTTGTACGAGAAATTCAGATTGAATCCGTAATAGAACTTCGGTGCAGTCGTTCCGTACATCTTCACGATATCCTTTTCGTCGATACGGTTGTCGCCGTTCTGATCCTTGTACTTCACGTCGCCCGGACGTACATCCGAAAAGGTCTGCGTGGGACTGTTGTTGATATCCTGCTGGCTGCTGAAGAATCCTATCGCCTCCAGACCGTAGCACTGACCCACCGGATTGCCTTTGTGATAGAGATAGTCGTACTCCTTATATGCCTCGTTCTGATTGAGAATCTTCGAGGTCAGATACGAACCCGTTACGCCGATTCCGTAACCGAAATCGCCGATTTTGTCCTGCCAGCTCAGCGAGAAATCAACTCCGCTGAAACGGTTTATGCCTTCGGGGACGTTATTGGTCATATCGGCGCCCAGAATGCCCGAAGTACCGTTCGAAGCCGATACCAGAATATTCGAACGCTTCTCGGTGAAGCCCTCGACGCTCGCACGCAGACGCTCTCCGAATGCAATTGCATCCAGACCCAAAGTTCCGCGTTCCGAACGTTCGGCAACCAGACCCGCTACCGCAAGCGGACCTTCGGAACCGCTCGCAACCGAGCCGGCAGCCTCGCCGAAATAGTACTGACCGCCGCCGCTGGTCGCATACTGCGAACGCCACATATTCGAACTCGAGAAATTGCCGTCCCAACCCGAATATCCGAACGAACCGCGCAAACGCAGCAGGTCGAGATTGTCGGTGCCCTTAAGGAACTGTTCGTTCGAGATTATCCACGCAGCCGAAACAGCCGGATAATCGGCGAATTTGGCACCTTTGGGCAGTCGCGACGAACCCGAATGGTTGTAAACGGCCGTAAGCGAATAGCGGTCGTCGTAATTGTAGCTCGCCGTAACCAGAATCGACATATTTTTGGTCGAAAGATCGACGCCGGTACGCGTCACGGCCTGCATATCGTAGATAACGGCTCCCGACACGTTGTGTTTGCCGAAAGTGCGGGCGTAGTCGATTTTCGCCTGAAAGTCGCTGCGCAGCAGCAAGGTCGTATTGGCTCCCGAACCGTGACCCAGTGTAGGTTGGTCGGTGCCGATATCCTCGCGCGTAACGCTGAATGTTCCGTCATCGGCAATCGAGGCGTTCGAATAGCGCTTGAGCAGAGTTTTGGTACTCGTCTCCTGCATTGCGCCCACATTGTCGAACGAAACCGACAGCTCGGCGCCCAGACCCTTCACCAAAGCGTCGAACGACTGACGCAGACTAAGGTCGGCGGTCATCGTACCGAATACGCGGCGGAAATCGCCGTTGTCGGTGAGCAGGTATACGGGGTTGTCGAAGAGCGTATTTCCGCCGTATGCGCCATCCTCGTAGCGGACGGGGAATGCCGCCGACGGAGTTTTGTAGAGTACGTTGGTAATCGGATTGTCGCGCTCATAGAGGCTCGTGCGGTGTTCGCGGAGCTTGCCCATGATGCCGGCCTTCATATAGGTACTCTTGGTGATGTTCACGTCGATGTTGGCACGCACGCTCAATCGCGTATCGTTGGGCGACGAATTGAAACGGTCGTCCTCGGTATTGTGCTTCTGCATCGCGCGGTCGTTATAGTAATCGACAACGGCATAGTAACGGAATCGGTCATTGCCGCCGTTGAACGACATTTTGAGGTTGTGCGACATACCCGTCTTGTTGAACGATTCGTTCCACCAGTCCACGTTTGCGAAGTCGTAGGGGTACTGACCCGAACGGAAAGCTTGCAATTCGTTGGGGTTGTAAATCGGAGCGAGGCCGTCGCTCACCAATGCCGAATTGTAGGCATGGGCATAGGTGTAGGCATCGGCGAACTCCGGCGAGCGGAACTGCGTATTCACGCCCAAATCGTAGCTTACCTTCACGTTGAGTTTGCCTTCGCGTCCGCGTTTGGTGGTCACGAGTACGACGCCGTTGGCACCGCGAATACCGTAGAGTGCGGTCGAAGCGGCATCGGTAAGGATTTGAATCGATTCGATTTCACCGGCTGTAATGTCGGCGATATCGCGCGGATAACCGTCCACGAGTATGAGAGGCGTATGTCCGTGTATCGAGAGCGACGACACGTTGTCGGACGACGTTCCCGTACCCTGATATACATTCAAACCGGCGATTTTGCCATACAACGCTTTAGTGACGTCGATGTAGGGCGACTTTTCGATTGCCGAGGAATTGACTCCGGCAATGGACTGGCTGCCGGTGCGGGTCGATACGCTGAGCTGATAGCCGAGGCTTACCGAATCGGCGAGTTGCGACTCTGCAACTGCGATATCCTGAGCATTGGCCGTCAGAGCGAAACCCGAAAGCAGTGCAATCAGTATGTGATTTAATTTCTTCATAGTCATAATCTAATTGAGAGATTTACCAACCCGGATTCTGAGTCATTCCGTATTTTTTGTTGATTTCGGTCTGCGGAATCGGCGAGAGGAACCATTTCGAGTCCCAGTTGGTCGCCCATGCCCGCTGATTGGGAAGAGCCACTTTCTTGTAGGTGAAGTTCTTGGCGTTGTCCGAAGCCTCGCCCTTTTTCATCGTTATCTCCAGACCGTAGAGCGTCTTGCGGAAGTCCTCAACGCGGTTCCAGCGGATGAGGTCGAACCAGCGGACCTCCTCGAAGCCCAATTCGCAGGCACGTTCGCGGAGTACGGCTTCGCGGAACTGCTCCTGCGACATACCGTCGGGGAGTTTGTTCAGTCCCACGCGCGCGCGGACATTGTTTACCATATCATAGGCTTCGCGGTCCGGACCTCCGTTCACCTCGTTGAGTACCTCGGCATATCCGAGCATAATCTCGGCCATGCGCGTGTGAGGCCAGTGAACCAGCACGTTGCGGCGGTCGTTGGCGGTCTGAAGCATGAACTTCATCACCAGAAAACCGGTCGTAGACTGCTGCTTCGAGGGATGGCCGAAATAGGTCGGCACCGAATTGCCGTTGAAATAGACATCGCCCGGAACGGCCACATTCTCATAAAGACGCGGGTCGCGGGTCAGCGTCTGACCGTCGTCGTCGAAGAACGGCTGACGGTTGGGATTCTCCCAATTGAAGTTTTCGGGGAATTCGTCGCCGTTGGCCCATGCGAACATATCCACATAGTTGAGCGTAGGACCGATAGAGAGGCGGGTAGTATAAATCGAAGCCTCGCTGTCGGCACCGTAAACATCGCTTCCGTAGCCGCCCTTGCGAATCGAAATGAGCGTCTCCGAACCTCCGCGGTTGTAGTAGGCCCTGCGATAGGCGGCGCGGTAGGCTGCGGGATTGTCTGCGGTGGCTCTGATGAGCGCATATTCGCCGCGACGGTTCACCTCGTTGAAGAAGGCTTTGCCCGCATCGGCGGCAGCCTGCCAGCGTGCGGCATCGTAGTTGCCGTAGCAGGTGTACTCATCGGCCTGAGGATGCCATTTGACATCGGAGTTGAACATGGGGCTGGCAGCGAACTGCAACACCTTGAACTTGAGAGCCATGGCTCCGGCACGGGACATACGTCCGTCGTTGTTGTCGTCCCACTTCCACTCCAGATTGGGTTCTGCAACGGCTTCGTCCAGCAGCTTCACTATGTTATCGACCGACTTGGCGAACGTTTCGCGGGGGAAGTGCATCGAGTCATCGGTTCCGATGCTGTGCGTAATCCACGGAATACCGCCCACATTGCGCAGCATATTGAAGTAAGCGACTGCCAGAACCACTTTGGCTTCGGCCTTGCGTCCGAGCTTCTCTGCTTCGGACATATCGGGGACCTTGTCCACATTCTCCAGATAGATAAGCGCATACTTGACCGTGGTCCAGTCCGACGAGCCGAACAGATAGGCATCTATCGAAGATACGGTGCCGGCACTGAGCGCACCGGTATAGTAATCGCTCTGGGCACTTGCATTCTGGTTGCCGGAGAACATACCCTGACACAGGTCGGAGATGCATTCCAACGGATTCACGCCGAAACGGAACACATTCGTACCCGACGAATTCCTATAGGTAAGTCCGTAGGGAAGCCCCTGATATGCGCGGGTAAGCACCTGGTCGGCGTAATACTGGCTCGAGAACATGGTTTCGAGCGTCGAACCCGAACTCTCGGGCGCATCGCCGAGGAACTTGTCGCCGAATGCGATTTCGGTACACGAAACTGCACCCAGCAGAGCCATTGCGGCGATACCCGCCTTAACTGTATTGAATTTCATAATCTTCATAATCTTTCCCTCCATCTGTTAGAAGTTGATATTTACGCCCAAACTGTAGAGTCTGACGAGCGGATAAGCACCGTTGTTGTTGGGGTTGCTCTCCGGATCGACGAACTTCAGCTTCGAGAAGGTCAGAAGGTTGTAACCGCTCAGCGTAACGCCTAACGAACTGATGCCGGCCTTCTTGAGTGCCGCATCGGTGAAGGTGTAGCCTATCGTCACGTTCTTCAGACGGATGTACGAAGCATCCATCAGCCACAACGTCGAGTTGTCGTAATTCCATTTGTAGTAGTCGCCGATACTCGAAGGACGGGGATAGGTGCCCGAAGGATTGTCGTAGGTCCAGCAGTTTTCGTAGTGAATCGAGAGCAGACCGCGGTTGTTCGTTTCGGTAAAGGGATTTCGGTACGACTCCATCACATAACGGTTCACGTTGGTAGCCGCAACCCACTGCATCGAGAACGAAAGACCCTTCCAGTTGAAACCGGCATTCAGACCGAATGTATATTCGGGATTGAAGCCGTAACCCGTAGCCAAGCGGTCGTCGGCATTGACCTTGCCGTCGCCGTTAAGGTCGGCGTACATGGCGTCGCCCGGACGCGGATTCTGAAGGGTGGGAGTCGGCAGCTTGGGGTCGAGCACCATATTGCCGTTGCCGTCGTCGATGAAGTCCGACTCCTGATACAGACGCACGAACTTGTAGATTCGGCCGTTCATGCCGTAACCGTTCATCATTTCGCGGCGTCCGGTGGTGCCTCCCGTGAAGTTCATGTAATCCTCCACGTTGGGAACCTCATCCATATATATAATCTTGTTGCGCGCGAACGAAACATTGGCATTCACGTAGTAGTTGAAATCGTGGTTCACCTTGTCGTTCCACGCCGCCGAGATTTCGTAACCGTGGTTGTTCACGATACCGATATTCATCTTGGGCCACGAGATGGCCGTAACATTTGGATAGGAGTTGGCATTGCTCAGGATGCCGGTTCGGTGTTCGCGGAAGTAGTCGGCCGTAATCGAAAGACGGTTGTCGAGGAATTTGAGGTCGATACCGTAATTCTGTTTGTCGGAGGTCTCCCACGTCACGAGCGGATTGCTCTCCACGCCCATCGCCATGCCCGGGACTTCGGCCGAGGTATTGGCTCCGAACGAATAGCTGCCCGAACCGCTCCATACCGTATTGGCATACATGAATCGCTGACCGCTGGCGTCGTTACCCACGCGGCCGAACGATGCACGCAGTTTCAGATAGGATATTACATTCTGGTTCTGCATGAAGCCCTCTTCGCTGATTACCCAGCCCGCCGAGACTGCGGGGAACAGACCGTAACGGGTCTTTGCGCCGGGAGCGAAGTTTTCGGAACCGTTGTAGCCGATGTTGATGTCGGCCATATACTTGTTGCGGTAGCTGTACGTTGCGCGCAGCACGTAACCGATATATCCGCGCGGGATATAGGTGTAGGTGCCGGGATAGTAGTCGCGCGACATATTGTAGAGGAACAGACCCGACACGCGATGGTCGCCGAATGTGCGCTCGTAATTAAGACGCGCCTCGAGGTACCACGACTGGTCGCGGTTCTGCGACTCCGCATAATTGAGCGGGGTGTCGGACTTGAATTCGCCGGCCGAATAGACGTGCGTTTTGTCGAAATCGGGGTCGGTTTCGGGGAGCAGGTCGGTTCCGCCGAATGCCACGCCGGCATCGTCGAAGTACGACTTGTAATATACGAACTGGTCGCGGCGAAGACCGCCCGTGCGGTTCTTCGTATTGACGAAGACATTGTCGTAAGCGCCCTTGATCGAGAGGGTCAGACCTTTGGTTATCGCCTTGAGGTCCTGAGTAATGTCGAGGTCGAGGTTAAGATTGGTGCGGTACTGCTGTCTGTAACCTCCCACGCTCGCCGTGGCGAACCAACCGTCGCGATATACGCCGTCCACCGGAATCACGCGGGATCCATTGGGGATACGGGTACGGACTCCGTTCACGAATCCGGGACCGGCCCACGGCGTGGACCACAACATAACGAGAATCCAGCCGTCGCTTCCTCCGGCATAGGAACTATGCATATTGGGGCTTTGCGTCTTGCCGACATAACCGCCGACACCGAGTTTCATCTTGGTAGTCGGAGTGAGTTTCACGTCGAGGTTCGCACGGTAGTTGTAACGGTTGTAGCGGTAGTTGTTGTCGTAACCCTGATTGGGCATCTGCTTCATAATACCGTTCTGATAGAGATAACCCATCGAAACGAAATATTTTACATTCTCGCTGCCGCCCGAAATGTTGATATTGTTCTTGCTCTGAATGAACACGTCGCGGAAGACCTCCTTCATCCAATTCACGTTGGGGTACATAATCGGGTCGGCGCCGGTGCGGTAAGCCTCCATCTGTTCGCGGGTGAAGTATCCTTTCTTTTCGCCTTTGTCGTTATCCATCATCGAACGCATATTCCAGAATTTGGCATACTCGTAACTGCCCACCTGTTCCACCAGCGAAATAGGCTGCTGAAGACCCAAAGTCGAACTTACGTTAATCGTGGGTTTGCCCTCCGAACCGCGGCGGGTCGTCACCAGAATAACGCCGTTTGCGCCCCGCACACCGAATACGGCGGTCGAAGATGCATCCTTCAGCACCGAAATACTCTCGATTTCATTGGGGTCGATTTGCGAGAATTCGCGCTCGACGCCGTCCACCAGCACCAGAGGCGACGACAAACCGCTCTCGAGCGAACCGCTGCCTCGCACATAAATCTGTGCGGAGTCGGCACCCGGCTGACCGGTGGTCTGAACCGAAGACACGCCCGGCATGGCTCCGGCAAGCATATTGGTAACGCTCGCTGCGGGCGATTTCACGAGGTCTTTGGTTCCGACCGACGAAATCGCACTCGTCACCAGACCTTTGTTCTGCGAGCCGTAGGCGATAATGACAACCTCGTCCACCGTCTCGGAATCCTCCTGGAGCGTCACATCGATTACCGTTCGGTTACCGACTATCACCTCCTGATCGGCATAGCCCAGAAATGAAAAGACCAACACCGATTCGGCGCTCGGCACCGTAATCGAATAGCGTCCGTCCAAATCCGTAACCTGACCGATTGCGGTACCCTTGACGGTTACCGTCGCTCCGGGAAAGCCGGTATTCATCACGCCGTCTATGACAGTACCCGTAACCGTGATGCTTTGACCCAGCATCGCCAGAGGTACGCACAGAAGAACCGTAAGAATACCCAGTTTCTTGTAAAGTTCTTTCCTCATAAATCAGTAATTTTTAGGTTTTTTGGTTTATAAAATTGCTTAATCCGCTTAACGACAGCAAATTGCATCGGCATACCCGACTCTCTCACGTGTATGCGCGATATTTTTTTGTCGTTTTGTTATACAAAATTAAACTCCGGCGGCAGGTCGGACGGTACACAATTACGCAAAACGACGTACACAAATCGATATAACGCCGTTCTCATAATTTACATATCGTTGATTATAAACCGATTGCATTTGAACAATCCGGAACGGATTGAAAATAGTGGTAGTCGATACGATTTTTATTCGGACCCGGCTGCGCGGATTTGGAAAATCGGCATAAAAATTCTACATTTGCAGCGCAAATACGATGGTCTCGTAGCTCAGTTGGATAGAGCAACAGCCTTCTAAGCTGTGGGTCGTGGGT
>JAFLRS010000024.1 GCA_022511355.1 Alistipes sp. | reverse complement strand
GTTGCGGGCGACCCCGACTGCCTGCTCTTCCCCAACATCGAGTCGGCCAACGTATTTTTCAAATCGGTTACGCATCTGGGCCACGGCGAGTTGGCCGCGATGGTTGCCGGAACGAACAAACCCTGCGTGCTGACTTCGCGCGGCGACTCGGTGCTTACGAAGAAGTATTCGATAGCTCTGGCCTGCCTTTCGGCGAAATAGCGGTCGTATGGAGTTCAGGATTCTGACTGTCAATCCGGGTTCTACATCCACGAAGGTCGCTCTGTTCTGCAATGAGCGGCCTTTGCTGGATATTGTTTTGCGTCACGATTACGATACTCTCCGCCGTTACGAGCATATCGCCGACCAGATGCAGTGGCGTCGCGACATTGTTTTGCGTGCGTTGTCGGAGCAAGGCTTTTCGTTGTCGGAGTTGTCGGCGGTTGTGGGACGCGGAGGTCTTACGAAACCCATTGCGGGCGGTGTTTACGAGGTGAATGACGCCATGCTGCATGATTTGTGTCATCCGTGGATGGAACACGCCTGCAATTTGGGCGGACTCATTTCGCACGATATAGCCTGCATGGCGGGTGTGAAGGCGTACATTGCCGACCCGGGCGTGGTCGATGAGATGGATGAGATGACCCATCTGACGGGTTTGCCTCAGATTCGCCGCATTTCCATATTTCATGCCCTGAATCAGCGTGCGGTTGCGCGTCGTCATGCTGCGGCCTGCGGCTGCCGTTACGAGGATATGAATCTGATAGTGGCTCACATGGGCGGCGGCATTTCGGTGGGTGCGCATTACCGCGGCAGGGTGGTGGACAACAACAACGCTCTCAACGGCGACGGTTCATTCACGCCCGAACGTGCGGGAACGCTGCCTGCAATCAGTTTGGTGGAGATGTGCTATTCGGGCCGCTACACCTGCGACGAAGTGAAGAAGATGTTGGCCGGCAAGGGCGGCATTACGGCCCATTTGGGCACCAATTCGGTGGTCGAGGTCGTGGAGCGCATCGAACGCGGCGACGAACAGGCGCGTTTGGTACTCGATGCCATGTGTTACAACATCAGCAAGCAGATAGGTTCCATGGCGGCCGTGCTGGGCGGTGTGGTGGACGGCATTCTGCTGACGGGCGGCATAGCCTATTGCGACTATGTGGTCGAACGCATCGGCAAGCGGTGTTCGTTCATTGCTCCGATATCGGTTTATGCGGGCGAGAACGAGATGTCGGCGTTGGCCGAATCGGTGTTGGGAGTTCTGCGCGGCGAGATTGAGCCGAAAACATATCTCTGACGACTGTCGATTTTTGTGATTGAGATGAAGAGGATATTGATACTTAACGGTCCGAATTTGAATTTGCAGGGCCGCCGCGACAGAGCGGTTTACGGAACGGAGAGTTTCGACGAACTGCTGACCGATTTGCGGAGCCGCTATCCCGACAAGGAGATAGAGCTTGTGCAGTCGAACATCGAGGGCGAACTTATCGACGCCTTGCAGCGCAGCGAGGGCCGATACGACGGGGTGTTGCTCAATGCCGGCGGATATACGCACACGTCGGTGGCGATACGCGATGCCGTTTCGGCGGTTGCGACTCCCGTGGTGGAGGTTCACATATCGTCGATACTGGCCCGTGAGGAGTTCCGCCACACCTCGATGATTGCGGGTGTGTGCCGCGGTTCGATAATGGGTTTCGGATTGGATTCTTACCGTCTGGGCATCGAGGCTCTCGACGGATTGAACTGCACCGAATAAGATTTTGTGCGGTCGGCTGCCGTCGTTGCGGCGACGTGTACTTTTTATATTATGAGCGGAGAACTGAAGAACAGAGTTGCGACGGGTATGGCATGGAGCCTCTTCGAGAAGACAGGCTCGATGCTGTTGCAGTTGGTTGTGAGTCTGAAGGTGGCCAATCTGCTCATGCCCGACGACTTTGCGGTGCTGGCCATTCTCACATTCTTCACGTCGGTGGCTTTGGTGGTTGTGGACAGCGGATTTTCGCAGGCTCTCATCCGCAAGAGCGACCCTTCGGAGAGGGATTTCGGTTCGGTTTTCATCTTCAACATGGCTATATCGCTGATTCTGTATGCGGTGCTGACCGCAGCGGCTCCGTTGGTGGCCGATTTTTACGGAAAGCCTGTCATAGCCCGAATAGCTCCTGTTCTGTTTTTGCTGCTGCCCGTGAGCGCTCTGGGGGTTATTCAGAATGCGATATATACGCGTCAATTCCGTTTCAAACTGTTGTCGCGCGTCACTTTGGCTTCGTCGCTGGCCGGCAGTGCGGTGGCCATAGCGATGGCTTTGGCCGGCTGCGGAGTGTGGAGTCTGGTGGGTCACAGATTGGCGGCGGCATTTTTCAAATCGGCAGCTTTGTGGCTCTGCAACCGACGGCCGCCGATAGGAGCTTTCGATTACGGCTCCATTCGGACGATGGCTCCATTTTCGCTGCGGCTGCTCGGCACCGACATCATATCGTCGGTAAGCAACAATATCGCCCAGATGTTTATAGGCAAAATGCATTTCGGCACGTTGGGCTATTTCAATCAGGCGCAGAAGGTAAAGGATATGCCGGTCGCTTCGGCCATGCAGTCGGTGCAGAGCGTGACTTATCCGGCACTTGCCAAAATCTCGCACGACGAAACAAAATTCGCCGAGAGCTACCGTCAGCTGCTTATGACTGTCGCTTTCATGATGTTTCCCGTGATGGCGGGTCTGGCGGCCGTCGCCGACGATATGTTCCGGCTGCTGCTTGATGAAAAATGGATGCCCACGGTGCCTTATCTGCGCATTCTGGCCATGTCGGGACTCTTCGCGCCGCTTGCCGGCATATCGCTCAATGTGTTGAAGGTGAAGACCGACGGCCATATAATTCTCAACCTCGAGATAGCGAAAAAAACCGTCATGATTCTGATTCTGGCCGCTACGGTCATGCACAGCGTGAAGGCTGTGGCGTGGGGATTGGTGGCGGTGTCGTTCTCCGACTTTGCAATCACGCTCTTTGCTGCGTCGCGTCATTCGTCGCTTTCGGTGCTGCGCGTTGTCCGCACGCTGCTGCCGGTGGCGTTCGTCTCGGCGGCCATGTATGCGGCGGTGATGTTTTCGGGTACGTTCGCCGCCGAATGGAATGCGGCTCTCCGACTTATGATGAAGATAGCGGTCGGAGCGGCGGCCTATGCGGCTTTGGCATTCGGATTCCGTCTGGAATCGGCACGCGAGATACGCTCCGTACTCACTTACCTCTTTGTAAAATAGTCTTATTGTCTGTCGAAGAATCCCGAAGCTTGCAGCCGGTCCAGAATCGACAGTCGTAAAGCTTTGGGCGTTACGTTGTTGCGCAAGACGAGCAGATAGGAGTTGCGAATCTGCCGCCGCATGAAATCCTCGCCGAGCGAACCGTCGGTGCGGATGTCGTTCCAGTGTTTTTTGCTCGAATGGTGTGCCGGCACCACTTCGGGATGGCGTGCGCGCAGCTCTTCGGCCTCATCGGGGTCGCATTTCACGGCGAAGCGGTGAAAGTCGTTCATATCGGCATAAGCGAACATCCTGCCTCCGATTTTGTAGACGAGTACGAATTCGTCGAACGGAGTGGACTCCTCGACCATCGGCAGCGAGAGACAGTATTCGCGAAACTCTATGATGTCCATGATGCGGAATTTGTCAGAACGGATAACCGACTCCGAAGTTGAGAGCCGTGTTGGCCCATTTGAAGTTGTGAATCCAGCGTTGTCCTTCGGGTTTGTTGGGGTTGTGGAGCTGAATGCCCCAGTCGAGACGCAGAATGGCGAATTTGATGTCGATGCGCAGACCGACGCCCGTATTGAAGGCTATTTGCTTGTAGAACGAATTGAAATGAAATTCGCTGTCGGGGGGAGTGTCGGCGGAGGAGGTGCCGGTGTACCATATATTGCCGGCATCGAGGAATGTTGCTCCGTGGAATATGCCCCAGATAGGGAATCTGAATTCGAGATTGGCTTCGAGTTTCATATTGGCGAGCTGGCTGGGGTAGATTACGCCGGTAGGTTCGGGCGTGGAACCGGGGCCGAGGGTTCTCGGAGCCCAGCCGCGCATACTGTTGCTGCCGCCGGCATAGAAGAGGCGGTCGAAAGGCATTGCGTCGGAGTTGCCGTAGGGGAGACCGTAGCCCGCGAACAGACGGCCTGCCAAGGCCGTGACCTGACCGAATTGCAGAGTGCGGCTGACGCTTGCATCGAAACGCACGTATTGCGAGTACCGTATTCCGAATATTTCGTAGTAGTCGCTACCCGAAGCGGGATGCGAGAACAGATGTTCGAGTCCGTCCACGAGATTGCCGGCCGACTCCGCATTCACGCGCACTATGGTGTAGTTGTTTCCGGTGTGGTTGCTGCGCAGACCGCTGTTGTAGTAGTACGAAGCCGAGAGTCCGCAGATGAGCTGCGAACGGTAACTGTTCTTGAGATATTCGTTCTGAAGGCTGTTGGCATAGGTTTCGTCGAGGAATCCCACATCCACCAGATTGATGTCTATGGGGCGGAGTGTCCACGAGGTGTGCCGTTTGTTTTTCCACGAGTATGTCCACGAGAGACTCGACAGATTGCGTCGGTAGTAGGGTCGGTTCTGATAGTTGTAGGCCACTTCGAGTTTGGTTCGGGGCCGGTTTATCGAACTGAGGCTCGATACGCGGAACGGCACGAATCGCGGGAACCACAATCCGGCTGCGAATCCCAACTCCATGGCGTTGCGGCGTTTGGCATCGGGAGCTTTCATGTATTCGTACCCTGCGGTGACCGATATGTCGAACTGTTCGATGCCGCGGAAGAGGTTCAGATTCTGATATCCGACCGTTGCACTCACGCCGTAGAAGCTCGAGGTGGTGCTGGCTTCGAGTTCGATGTTGAAGTTCTGTTTGAGGGCGGGCGTACAGAGTATGTCGCATTTGAGATAACCCTCCTGCGTGTAGTTGGTGGTCATCGAATCCATGTGCCGATGGCCGTCGATATCGCCTATGTAGGTTATGCGGTTGTTGTACCGGTCGGTGTTGGGCAGTTCGTCGAATACGATTTTGGCGCTTTTGAAGTAGCCGAGAGCCATCAGGTCGTCGTAGGTTCGGCGGACGGTCTGCACGTCGTAGAGGTAGTTGGGGTAGAGCGGAATCGTCGAACGCAGCACGCGCGGACGCACGTTGGGCCGCAGGGTTTTGTTGTACACCACGTTGAGGCCCTTGATGTTCACCGTGTCGAACAGCGAATTGTATTCGGGGTTGGTTTTGGCTGCTGCGGGGTCGTAGTCGGGGAGTATGTTGATTTCGCGGATGCGGTAGACGACATTGTTTTCGGATATGGCGTCGCCGCGTTCGTCATATCCGGTGACGTTGCGTTTCACGACCATGCGCAAATCGACCGTATAGTCGCCTGCGAGGGTGTCGGCTATGTATTCGATGTTGTTCACCGAGAAGTTGTAGTAGCCCCGTTCGCGCAGATATGAGGTTATGCGTTCGCGTTCTTTGTCGAGTACGGTTATGTCGAAGATGTCGCCCGTATGCAGGAGCGAGTTCACCGTATCGGCGCAGACTATCGGCTCCACGAATTTGTCGCGGAAGTCGTAGGATATGCGGTTGATGCGCGAAGGCCGGTTCTGTTTGGTGCTGTATGTGACCTTCGCTCTCTTTTTGCGGTAGGTGGTATCGACTTCGCATCTGACGCTCGAGGAGAAGAATCCGCGCGAATTCATGTAGATTTGCAGATTCTCGGCCGATTTGCGTGTGAGGTCCAGATCGAGCAGCACCGGTTCTTCGCCTATCTTGCGTTTGAAGTTGTTCCAGCCGTTATCCTTTTCGGGGTTGGCCAGATTGTATACCCATACGTAGAAATCGGTGCCCAAGAAGTGTTTGTTGGGCATCTGACGGACATACTTTTTCAGTTCGTCGGCATCGATGCGTTCTTTGCGCGGAGTGGAGCGGTCGTCCTTTATTACCACCTTCTGGAGCAGATATTCGTCGGATTGGAGTTTGCGCGTGACGTTGCAGGCCGGGAGCGCAATCCCTGCCAGCAGAACGGCCAATGCATATTTTACTGCTCCTTTTGTCATCGGTAAAGGTTAATCTCTGCGTTCGCGTTCGGCGAATCGGCGGTATGTTTCGACTTCGGCTTCGAACGATTTGAGTGTTCGTACCTCGATGCCTCCGTCGTCGGTGCCGCGAATCACGCCTGCATATTCGAAGGTGGCATTGCCTATCAGTTCGGTTGCGAGCGACGGTTCTTCGCGGCAGATGCAGTGAACCATGCCTCCGCGGTTGCGGACTTTGACGGTTCGTTCGGCCTCGCAGACTCCGGTGAGGAGTGCGGCGGTGCTGCAAGCCGTCATGGCGGTTCCGCACGAAAGGGTTATGCCCGCACCACGTTCGAATGTGGCGGTGAAAAGCTCGTTGGTGCCGCGGACCTCGTAAAGACTCACGTTCACGCCGTTGGGGAACAGGTCGTGCAGTTGGGTTACCCGTTCGCCGAGTCGTTGCAGCTCTGCGAGATCTATGCGTTCGCATCGTGCGACGATGTGCGGATTCCCCAGATTGAGCGCGGTGAAACGCAGTCGGGTGTCGAGTGCGGGAATCGTCTCTTCGACGAAGCGGCGGTCGTCGGTAAAGAATCCGAAATCGGGGCTCCATGTCGATATGGGGATTCGCACTCCGTATGTTGGCACTCCGCGGTCGATTTCGTTTTCGCGTGCCACGGGGTAGTTGCGTCCGCCCGACGAAAGCATGAACCGGTCGGTTCCGGTGTAGTGCCGCACAAGTCGGGCCACGCATCGGATTCCGTTGCCGCACATTTCGGCTTCGGAGCCGTCGGGGTTGAACATACGCATTCCGAAACCTCGTCCCGTGCGCACTGCGAGCAGGAGTCCGTCGGCGCCTGCCGGTCCTTTGCGGTCGCATACGGCGACTGCGAGTCGTGCGAGGTCGAGACCTTCGATTCGTTGGGCCACGGCGTCTATCATCACGAAGTCGTTGCCCGAGCCTTGACACTTTATGAATTCAAGTTCCATGCTTTTGCGGGTATAATCGGTCAAAATTACGATTTTTTTTGCAAAGGGCGGCGATAATTCCTATTTTTACGCATCGAAAAGTGAAAATTATGACTGAGAAGTTTATTGATGCAGGCGGAACGGCGCTTCATGTGTGCGATTCCGAAGCCGGAGAGAAATGCGTGGTGCTGCTGCACGGATACCTCGAATCGATGCTTGTGTGGGAGGATTTCGTTCCATGTCTTTACAAGGAGATGCGGGTGGTGACGTTGGATTTGCCGGGGCACGGGATTTCGGAGGTGAAGGGCGAGGAACACTCCATGGAGTGGTTGGCCGACACGATTCGGGCTATGCTGGACAAGCTGAATATAGCCAAATGTACGCTTGTAGGCCATTCGATGGGGGGATATGCGGCATTGGCTTTTTGCGCGAAGTATCCGGAACGTTTGGACGGCATAGTGCTGTTGAGTTCGACGCCGAATGCGGACAGCGAGGAGAAGCGTGCGAACCGTGAGCGCGAGATTGCGCTTGTGAAGGCGGGGAAGAAGGATTTGCTTGCCCGCACGGCTCCTGCGGCGGGATTTGCGAATGATAATGTACGGGCGATGCGAGATTATATCGACGATTTGGCGGAGACGGTGCATCTGACCGAGGATGCGGGCATTGTGGCGTTGCTGAACGGCATGAAGAATCGTTCCGACATGAATGATATGCTGCGCGGGAGCGGAGTTCGTCAGATGTTCATTTTCGGCCGCAAGGATAATTACATAAGCACGGAGGTTGCTGAGGGATTGGCTTCGGCGCATCCGTCGGCCCGAGTGGTGTGGCTTGAGGAGTCGGGCCATATGGGCTTTCTTGAGGAGCCTGAAGCGTGTGCGTCGGCGATACGTGATTTCGTATCGGAGTGATAGCGTGAGCGGTATTGGAGCAGTGCCGCCGGCGTGTTGATAACTCCCGGAAATTGTTAATACTTTTTAATAAACAATTTTGGGGAAAGCGTCCGATTGTATTACTTTTGTGCCGCAAAATGGTGCAGTTATATGAAGACGCCGAAATATTTGGAATATGCTGATTATATAGCCGAAGCATTTGCTTGGGCGTCGGTATCGGCGGAGTATTTCGTGACGAAGGGTCGAAAGCGCGTATATAAATCGCGAACTCAGGGAGGATACGGCACTTATTGCAATGATACTGATATGGAGGTGCGAGGTCATTTAATGACGTCGCTCCTTTTGTTTTCCGGATATGAATATAGTTCACAAATAATTTATTAACCATTAAAAAAACAATCGTATGAAGAAATTATCTTTTTTGATTCTCTCGGTTTTCGCGGTTGTGTCGGTAATGGCACAGGGCGGAAAGACGAGTGTAAGCGGTAAGATTGTCGATGCATCGGGCGAGCCTCTGATAGGTGTGTCGGTGATTGTACCGGGCAGTGCGTCGTCGATCGGAACCGCGACCGACCTCGACGGAACATTTACATTGTCGGTACCTGCGAATACCGATGAGATCGAAGTTTCGTATATCGGCTACAAGACCATGACGCTGGCCGTGTCGAAGGGCAAGGATACGCGTCTGGGTGACGTGATGATGGAGATGGATTCGCAGATGCTCGAGGATGTGGTCATTACGCAGTCGGTGGCTGTTCAGCGCAAGACTCCGGTAGCGGTATCGAGTGTCGATTTGGGTTATATCGAGGAGAAGCTCGGCGGACAGGAGTTTCCCGAGATTCTGAAATCGACTCCGGGTGTTCATACTCGTAACCGAGGCGGCGGTTTCGGTGACTCCGATATCAATATGCGCGGTTTCAAGTCGGAGAACGTGGCGGTGATGATTAACGGTGTGCCCGTGAACGATATGGAATGGGGTGGTGTATACTGGTCTAACTGGGCCGGTCTTTCCGACGTCACCCGTTCGATGCAGACACAACGCGGTCTGGGAGCTTCGAAAGTTTCGGGTCCCTCCGTCGGAGGTACGATCAACATCGTAACCAAAGGTCTCGATGCAAAGGCCGGCGGTTCGGTTTCCTACGGTGTCGGCAATGACGGCAACCAGTCTATTTCGTTCAACGTCTCTTCGGGCGTGACCAAAAACGGATGGGCATTTACGGTATTGGGAGCCCGCCGTTGGGGTAAAGGTTATGTTCAGGGCGCAGACTATGAGAGCTACAACTATTTCGCTAATATTTCGAAGCGTATAAATGGAAGCCACCAGTTGTCGTTTACGGTGTTCGGAGCCCCTCAGAAGCACTATAAGCGTAATAATAACGACGGTCTTACCATTGTAAACTGGAATACTGTTGCGAAGCAGTACATGAGAGGCGATTCGCCCTACAAATACAACCCCACCTATGGTTTTGACAAGAACGGTCAGCGTCGTACCTCGCAGTACAATGTTTACCACAAACCTCAGATTTCGCTCAACCACCAGTGGCAGATTAACGAAAATCAGTCGCTTTCGACCGCTGTCTATGCATCTATCGCAAACGGTTACGGTTACAGCGGTCAGGGTCGCGGCAACCAGCGTAATGACTGGTACGGTTCGACCAATGGTGTGGTTAATACCAAATATCGCAAAGCTGACGGTACATTCGACTACGCGGCCATTCAGGAGATGAACGCGAACAGCGACGACGGTTCGCAGATGGTTATGGCCAAGAGTATCAACTCGCACCAGTGGTACGGTCTGCTTTCGACCTACACCAACCATCTGACCGACTATCTCGAGTTGAGTGCCGGTGTGGATATCCGTTATTATATAGGTCAGCACGCAACCGAAATTGTAGACCTCTATGACGGTGCATATTATATCGACGATACTCGTGCAGGTTCGGCTGTGAGAGTCGAGAACAATTCGGCAAAAGCCGACCCCAACTGGGCGTATGAGAAATTGGGAGTAGGCGATATCGTTTATCGCGACTACGACGGTCATGTGGCAGAGGAGGGCGTATTTGCCCAGCTCGAGTATTCGCAAAACCGTCTGTCGGCATTTGTTTCGGGTTCTGTCGGCAACAAGACCTACTGGCGTGTAGACCGCTTCTATTACGATGCCGACCATGCCCGTTCGGAGACGGCGAACCGTATCGGCGGAACCATCAAGGGCGGTGTGAACTACAACATCGACCTCTACAACAACGTATTTGCAAACGTCGGATTCATTTCGCGTGCTCCGTTCTTCTCGAGAGGTGTCTTCTTCACTGCTGAAACGAGCCACGCAATAAACAAAAATTCGGTAAACGAGAAGATTTTCTCGGCCGAGTTGGGCTACGGATTCCACAACTCTGCGGTAGCTTTGAACGTGAATGCCTACTATACGCTGTGGATGGACAAATCGATGTCGAACTCCTCCACGACTCGTGACGGCGAGCGTTTGAGCATCAACCTCGAGGGTGTCAATGCCCGCCACATGGGTATTGAGGTGGACCTCAAGGCACACGCTACTCCGTGGATGGATGTTAATGCCATGTTCTCGTGGGGCGACTGGCAGTGGAACAGCAATGCGACCGGTTACTGGTATAACAGTCAGGGTCAGGCTGTTGCCGACGATCAGGGTACTCTTGCGTCGTTTACCGGTGTAACCAAATGGAACGAGAGTCTGGGCATTCCCGAATCGGAATTCAAACCTCATGCAACGAGTGTTGTTAATCTCAAGGGTGTGAAGGTTGCCGACTCGGCACAGACGACCGGTCAGATCGGTGCTACGTTCAAGCCTTTGAAGGGTCTGCGTATCGGTGCGGACTGGACGGTGTATGCACGTACCTATGCTGAGTTTACGATTAACAACCCCTCGATTAATACTCCTACCACTTACGGTTCGACTTGGGAGATACCTTGGGGTCACGAGTTGGATTTGAGTGCAAACTACTCTTTCAATATCGGCAAACTTAAGGCTACGGTTTACGCCAATGTAAACAACGTATTGGACAACAAGTTCATTACCGAGGCTAAAGACGGTGCAAACCACGACTGGCTGACGGCTTATAACGTATTCTATCGTCAGGGTCGCACCTATACGGTTCGTTTGAAGCTTGCATTCTAATCGGATAAAGGGTCAAAACATTAAAACATCAAAAGATATGAAAATTACCAAATATTTGTCAATAATAGCGTTGAGCGCATTGGCGTTGTGGTCGTGCGAGAAGGACTACAACTCCCAGTTCGAGGGTTTCGAGGAGAAGACTCAGATTACGGATGTGCGCAAGAATGTCGAGTATCAGCTGGCCGATGCCGATTATAAGTCGATTGCCGAGAACTCGCAAAACAAGGCACTTGCCGAGGCCGAAGGTGCCGAGGAGCGTCTGGCCCGACTGACCAACAACAAGTATTTCGAATCGGAGCAGGATGCAATCGACTGGGTTCCCGCATTCCTTGCCAATTCCAACACGTGGCGCAGCTGGAGTCCGGGTTCGACCATGCAGGTTAGCGTAAATGTAGCTAAAGAGGTTCCCGAAGCGCTGCTGGCTATGAGAGAGATGAAGAGCTACGAACTTGCTGAAGAAGATTATGAGGACGTGACGGGTTCTGCCGACAGCTGGTATCTTACCGCTGATACGGAGAAGAATATCGCGGCCGCTCTTTCTGCAGACGATTACGAGGAGGGCGACTATGTAGCCGTGGCTTATCAGTATTTCGAAGGTGCCGGCGGCGATGCTCCGACAAATCCGGAGGAGCGCGAATTTACCGATGTACTCGGTAAGGCAAAACTTAACGAAGAGGTTGATGTTTGCGGTTGGATTACCGCAATTCACAGCAATGGAATGGTTCTTACCGACAAAGGCGGTTCGATTCTTCTCTATAAAATAGGCGATGCCGAAAACTACTCTTTGGGCGATGTGGTTACCGTAAAGGGTAAAGTCGAAGCCTTCAATACCGGATTCCAGATTCAGGAAAACGGTCTTGCCAGCATCAAAAAGTCCAAAAAAACGGTTGAGGTCAAATATCCCCGGCCCACGACGCTCGATGCAGCGTTTATGGAGCAGGTTCGCACCCGCGAGGCTGATACTTATGAGATTTTCGTAAAGGTTACCGATGCGACCGTAATTAAGTCGGACAAAAACTACAATTTCAATTTTGATGATAACTCCAATGATGGTGTAGGCGGATTTTATGGCGTAACCGATGAGCTGAAAGCGAAACTCGATGAAAAAGATGGCCAGAAAGTATCTTTCTACGGCTATCTCAACTCTGTTTCGAAATCGAGCAATGTTCCCAAATACATACAGGTTATCGTTACCCATTTCGAGACCGAGCCCGAATTTGAGGCCGAGAGCGTTGCTGCAGCGGCTGTTGCTCCCATGGCGGTAACCCGCGCTGCTTCGCCCGTAACCAAATATGCGGTTTGCAAGTATGACGGTTCCGCATTCGAACTCGTGTCGGATGTCGCTGTCGTACAGCCCGCCGATTACGCGTCGATGGGTCAGAATAATTCGTTTGCCAACGGTTCGGAGGCAACTCTGCTGCCCAAATATCTGTCGAGAACCTATCCCTATGCAGATGCCGAGGATGTAATATCGGTAGCTTATATAGCCGGCGACAGCTGGACGGCTGACCGGTATGCGTTCGACGGCAGCATCTGGAGCAAGGTCGGCACAATCGATACGATTGCTGTTCCGTTCATGAAAGAATCCAAGACTGCGTGGAGACATTATCCCGTGCTTCTGCTCGAGTTTACGACTCAAGGTACCAAAGAAGCAAGCTTCGTGGCATTCTGCCAGTATTGCGCAAACTGGATTTACGACAATGTGGACTACAAACTCGGTGCCCCCGAGCGCGACAATGCGGGAGTCATAGTCTCGAACACTGCAATTACAGTCGGCGGAGGCAGGCCCGAAGGAAACTTCTTCGTTTCGAACTACGGTAACAACGAATGGTATGCCGGAACCTATGCATTCTATGGTGAGTTGAACTGGGATTCGAGCAAGGCAATGAACTCGTTCAAGAATGCAGCTGCGGTTATGAAAGAGAAAGCCGAAGCAGGTACGCCGCTCGATGTTGATTTGGGTGTCGATTACCAAACGGTTCTCTCGTCGAATCTTAAGGGTGCAGACCTTGTAAAAGCAATGCAGCAGAACTCGATAAGAGTGTTCGAGGCTGTTTTGAGTCATATGTATCCTGAAACATCGTCGAGCGATTACGGTTCGTGCGTTATCAACATCTGGAACTACTACAACAAAGAAGAAGAGGGTACGAAGAAGGGTGTTTACACCTATACGTTTACGATTGACGGACCCGGTGAATTCAAATATGTAAAGGATTCGTTCGGCTTTGTCGAATAATCTTCACGTCAGGTGAAACCGAAGCGGGCTGTGGTGACACGGCCCGCTTTTTTTGGTGTAAAAAAGTCGGTTTTCGCACTCCGCGAAAAATATTGTCACGCTCGGTGTATCACGATTGTAAAATTTTCTTATTTTTGCATCAAATATCACAATGCGAAAAATTATATCGTAACTATATTATGGGAAGAGCTTTCGAATATCGCAAGGCCCGCAAAATGAAGCGCTGGGGCCACATGGCCAGAACCTTTACCAAAATAGGCAAGGAAATTGAAATAGCCGTCAAGGCCGGAGGTCCCGATCCCTCGGGCAATACGCGTCTGCGCATACTTATACAGAATGCCAAGGCCGAAAATATGCCCAAAGAGAATGTCGAACGCGCCATCAAGCGTGCCACCGAAAAAGATGCCTCCGATTACAAGGAGATGATTTATGAAGGTTACGGTCCTCATGGCGTGGCTTTCCTCGTGGAGACCGCTACCGACAACACCAACCGAACCGTAGCCAATGTACGTATGTATTTCAACAAATGCGGCGGTACGCTCGGCAATTCGGGCAGCGTCGCTTTCATGTTCGAACACAAATGCACCTTCAAATTCAAGGCCGAAGGCGCAGACCCCGAAGAACTCGAACTCGAAATGATCGACCTCGGTGTGGATGAATTCTATGCCGAAGAGGACGGCATAACCGTTTATGCTCCCTACGAATCGTTCGGCGCAGTTCAGAAGTGGCTCGAGGACAAAGGGTTCGAAATCGTCTCCGGAGAATCGGTCCGCATCCCCGCCGACACCAAAGAACTCGATGCCGAAGCCCGCGAATCGGTCGAGAAACTCGTCGAAAAACTCGAAGAGGATGACGATGTGGTGAACGTATACCACAATATGAAAGAGGAAGAGTCCGAAGAATAAAACAGTACGAAATCAAAATAAACAGAAAACAACCATGACAATCACAGCAGCTGATATCAAAATCGGAATGTGCATCGAAATGGATGGCAAAACTTTCCTTGTCGTCGATTTCCAGCACTGCAAACCGGGCAAAGGTCCCGCATTCGTCCGCTCGAAACTCAAAAACCTCGAAAACGGACGCGTAATCGAAAATACTTTCTCGTCGGTAGGTCAGAAAGTGGAGCAGGTCCGCGTCGAACGCCGACCCTATCAGTTTACCTACGAAGATGACCTCGGCGCACACTTCATGCACTGCGAAACCTTCGAGGAAATCAACATCGAAAAAAGCCTTATCAACAACTACGACCTTATGGCCGACGGTCAGGTGGTCGAGGTGATGTTCCACACCGAAAAAGAGACCGTTCTCTCGGCCGAACTCCCTCCCATCGTCGATATGGAGGTCGTATACACCGAACCCGGCATCAAGGGCGATACCGCTTCAACCAACTCGCTCAAACCGGCGACCGTGAACACCGGTGCGACCATAAAGGTGCCTCTGTTCATCAATACAGGCGACAAAATCCGCGTCGATACGCGTACCCGAGACTACTACGAGCGAATAAAGTAAAAACCGACCAACCAACCTTATCTAAAACTATACTTTAATCGTATGAACGTTAAGAACTTAATGGCGGAACTCGAACGCCGCCATCCGGGAGAAAACGAATACCTTCAGGCCGTGCGCGAGGTATTGACGACTGTTGAGGATACATACAACCGTCATCCCGAATTCGAAGCTGCACGCATCGCCGAACGCATCGTTGAGCCTGATCGCAGCTTCACTTTCAAAGTCGTTTGGGTGGACGACAAAGGCGAAGTGCAGGTCAATACCGGCTATCGCTTTCAGTTCAACAACGCAATCGGACCCTACAAAGGCGGTTTGCGTTTCCATCCTTCGGTAAATCCGTCGATTCTGAAGTTCCTCGGATTCGAGCAGATTTTCAAAAATGCGCTTACGACTCTGCCTATGGGCGGTGCCAAAGGCGGTTCGGACTTCAATCCCAAAGGCAAGTCCGAACATGAAGTCATGCGTTTCTGTCAGGCCTTCATGACCGAATTGTGGCGTCATATCGGTCCCGAAACCGATGTGCCTGCCGGCGATATCGGCGTGGGCGGACGCGAAATCGGCTATCTCTACGGAATGTACCGCAAGCTGGCTCGCGAGAATACGGGCGTGCTTACCGGCAAGGGTATGACCTACGGCGGTTCGCTGATTCGTCCCGAGGCTACCGGTTTCGGTGCCGTATACTTCCTCAAGCAGATGCTCGAGACTGCCGGCAAGCAGCTCGAAGGCAAAACCATCGCCATTTCCGGATTCGGAAACGTGGCATGGGGTGCCGCCAAGAAGGCTACCGAATTGGGAGCCAAGGTGGTGACCATTTCGGGTCCCGACGGTTACATCTATGACGAGGCGGGTCTCGACGAGGAGAAGATTGCATATATGCTCGAACTGCGCGCTTCGAACAACGACGTAGTGGAGCCTTATGCAAAGAGATTTGCAGGTGCGAAGTTCTTCGCCGGACGCAAACCGTGGGAGGTGAAGGTGGATATCGCGATGCCTTGCGCGACTCAGAACGAGTTGGGCGGCGAGGATGCGAAGATGCTTATTGCCAACGGAGTGCAGGTCGTTGCGGAGGTTTCGAACATGGGTTGCCGTCCCGAGGCTATCGACGCTCTCATCGAGGCGAAGATTCTTTACGGACCGGGCAAGGCCGTTAATGCCGGCGGTGTTGCGACTTCGGGTCTCGAGATGACCCAGAATGCACAGAAGCTGAACTGGACGGCCGAAGAGGTGGATGCGCGTCTGCATCAGATTATGAGTTCGATTCACGCTGCCTGCCTTCAGTACGGAACCGAGGACGACGGCTATATCAACTACATGAAGGGCGCCAACATTGCGGGCTTCATGAAGGTTGCGCATTCGATGCTCGAGCAGGGTATTCTTTAACGAATAAAGTCCCTTTTTGGAAATAAGCCGTTCGCAAGGAGGACGGCTTATTTTTATTTTCGAAAAAAAATCATTACCTTTGAACGGTTATAATTGAATTCACTTCTACGCGAGGTTTTATGTCAAGCAATGCAGCGGGCCGCAGGGCCGTCGAAAATATCGACCGTCAGGTCGGTCGTCTGTTGAAGGAACACGACAGAGTGATTCTTCAGCGTGACGCTTTGGCTGCGGAGTGCGGCAAGTTGCGCGAGCAGAACCGTTCGTTGCGCGAGGAGGTGAAGCGTCTGGAGTCGGAGTTGTCGGCGGCGCAGGTTGTCGGCGGACTTACGGGCGACGGAGGCAATCGCAAGAGGGCGCGTGCGCGTATCAACCGGCTGTTGCGGGAGGTTGACAGATGCATAGCCGTTGCGGGAGGCAATATCGACGAATAACGGAGAGGAGTTTTGGATTATGGCCGCGGAACAGAATATTACGCTTAAGATTTGCGGAAGCGAATATGCGCTTACGATAGATGCCGGCAAGGAGGAGTTGTACCGACTGGCGGCCCGTCGCGTGAGCGACAGAGTCGGCGAGTGGAAGAAGTCGGGCTTTGTAGACTATTCGGATATGAATTTTCTGGCCATGACGGCTTTGGAGCTGGCTATCGAGAATATAAGCTCGTCGCAGAATCGCGAGATAGGCGATGAAGACGTGCGGTCGCTGGTGCGCATATCGGACCGCATCGACGAGTATATGAACCGACTGTCGCGCGACGAACAATAAATGTTGCTGACGGTTCGTTTTTGAGAGTGAATAACTGCGTTGTTTGAAATAGCACGGATAACCGACCCGCACGGAGTCCTTAAGTTTTGCGAAACTGAACACTAATTACATCGGGGCAACCTCGTCTTGTCAAAATCAGGCCTT
>JAFLRS010000023.1 GCA_022511355.1 Alistipes sp. | reverse complement strand
CAGTCGGTCTCGTTACCCCACAGATGCCATACCGGCAGGCGGCCCTGCTCGTCGTAGATTGCAAGCATAGTATTGATTATGTCGGGCATCTTCTCGGCATGGAGGATGGTCATCAGAGGCATGGCGGCACGATAGGTGTCCCACAACGAGAACGTCGTATAGCTTTTGTGCGCAGAGGCTGCATACACCTTGCCGTCGGCTCCGCGATAAGAGCCGTCCACATCGCAGAAGAGCGACGGTGCCACCATCGTATGATAGAGCGCCGTATAGAATATGCGGCGGGCCGTTTCGTCACGA
The DNA here is from genome assembly GCA_022511355.1 of Alistipes sp. Taxonomy (GTDB): domain Bacteria; phylum Bacteroidota; class Bacteroidia; order Bacteroidales; family Rikenellaceae; genus Alistipes. The sequence continues at coordinate 16,965 of JAFLRS010000023.1, read as the reverse complement.
GTTTCGATGCGGACTTTGCCCAATTCGTTCTCCCACTTCTGCTCGGCAGCGGCCATCGTACCCTCGAAATCCCACTCCGGCAGCTCGGCGGCAAGATTGGCCTCCGCACCCTCGATGCTTACCGGAGAAACTGCAACCTTCACCATAATCTGCTCGCCCTCCGCCGTATCGAATGCTACACGTGCATAACGGGCATCCACGGCAGGCGTCTTTCCGGTCACCTCTCCCGAAATATAGGTAATATCCTTGGCCGGTTTGGAAAACTCCGCAACAAAATATATCCGCTGGTCCTTTGCCCATCCGGTCGAGTAACGCCATCCGCTTATGCGGGTGCGGCTGTCCGAAGACATGAAGCCGGTGTCGGTAGCCTTATCCCAGCAGCCGCCGTTCTCGAGGTCGAACACCAAAGCGGCATCCTCGGCCTGCGGGAACGTATATCGGTGGAAACCTACGCGTTCGGTTGCGGTAAGCTCCGCCACGACATCGTAACGGGTCAAAGGCACCGAATAGTAACCCGGACGTACCACTTCGCGCGAGCGGTCGGCATACGACCACATACCCGATGCAGGCTCTTCCTCCGTACCGCGGGCATAAGTCACCTCTCCCACAACCGGCATGACCGTCACGTCGAACAGGTCGCCGATACCCGTACCCGAAAGGTGGGTATGCGAAAATCCGATTACCGTGGAGTCGCTGTCATGATAGCCCGAACACCAGTCCCATTGCTGGGGGATGCTCGTAGGTCCGAGCTGAACCATTCCGAACGGAACATTCGCTCCGACAAAGACATGTCCGTGACCTCCCGTTCCGATTTTGGGATTCACATACGAGGTGAGTTTTTCATCGTTATGTCCGCCGCACGAAACGAGCAGTGCCGGCAACAACAGGGATATTATCTTCTTCATCTATCGGTTAGTTTTTAAGTTCAAATGTAAGACGACCGCCCTTCAGCAGTTCGTCATGCGATATGCGATACTTTTTCAACGGCTTTCCGCCGAGTTTCATACTCTTTATAAACTGTTCTCCGCCCGCAGGACGCACGGCCTCGATAACCAGAGTTCCGCCCGCAGTGTCTATCTCCGCACGGTCGAAAGTCGGAGTCGTAAGCGTATAGTAAGGTTCGCCGGGGCAGTCGGGATAGAATCCCAGCATCGAGAACACAGCCCATGCCGACATGGTTCCCGTATCGTCATTGCCGGGTATGCCGTCGGCCTCCGTGGTAAAATACTCCTTCAGCAGACGTGCCACCTCCTTTTGAGTGCGCCACTCCTCGCCTGCGAATCGGCTGAACAAATAAGGATATGCAATATCGGGTTCATTTGCAGGGTCATACAATCCTTCATCGAACACCTTTTGCAGTTTGGTAACGAATTTCCGGCCGCCGCCCATCAATTTAGCCAGTCCGTCGATGTCATGCGGAACATAGAACGTATAATTCCATGCCGAACCCTCATGGAATCCCGGCACCGGTTCGAAGTTCTCTCCCTGACGCGCATCGAACGGAGTCAGGAACCGGCCGTCCATCGTGCGCGGACGCAGTGTACCGCTCTCCGACGAATAGTAGTGTTTGTAACCGGCAGCCCGTTTGCGCAGCAGTTCGGCAAACTCGCGGTCGCCGCGCTCTTCGGCCAAAAGCGACAGTGCATGGTCGGCCACATAGTACTCCAAAGCATGAGACACCGAATTGTCTCCCGACATATCGGCCGCATAATACCCCAACGGAATATAACCGCGTTCGCAGTAGGGGTCGGTATCGGGACGCATTTTGTTTTGCGCGCCTTCGGTCGTCGCCGATTTTTTCATGGCCTCGTATGCCGCATCCATATCGAAATCGCGCAACCCCTTGAGCCAGCTGTCGGCTATCACGGGAATCGACGGGTCGCCCTCCATCGTGAAAGTTTCGCGTCCGTACAACTCCCACTTCGGCAGCCAACCCCATTCGCGGTACATGGCCACCATCGAACGAAGCATATCCGTCTGCTTCTCGGGATAGACAAGCGTCATCAACTGATGCAGATTGCGATAGGTGTCCCACAGCGAAAATACCGTGTAACGCTCTCCGTCGGCAACGCCGGTTTCGCCGCTGCGCTCCATCAAAGGATATTCTCCGTTCACGTCGTTGAGCAGACTCGGATGTATAAGCGTATGATACAATGCCGTATAGAAAACCTCCTGCTGCCGGTCGCTGCCGCCGAAGATTCTGATTCGGCCCAACGTCTCATTCCATTGAGAACGTGCCGCCGAACGCAAATCATCGAACGAAGCATCGCCCTGTTCGGTCTCGAGATTCAGGCGGGCATTCTCCGCAGAGACATACGATATGCCCATCCGGACCTCTATCTGTTCGCCCTCCTCAAGATTGTCATAGCTGAACCAGTAGCCCACATCGTCGCCCGCAAGTTCGCGGCCGTATGAGGTATAGAGCTTATATTGGCCGTTGTCGGGAGTCCATTCGGCTTCCGGACCCTCCATCAGCCGCTGTTTCTTCCAGTATCCCGCCGAAGAGGGTCGCTTCGAAACACGCATGACGAAATATACGGGGAAAACCGCCTGCGGATTATAGCAGAATGTTCCCAACAGCTTTGTTCCTTCGATTTCGGTATCGCTGACGCGACGAACCATAGCTCCGCTCTCGTTGGTAAGTCCCTCGCCGAGATTTATCAATATATTGCCCTTGCCGGCGGGGAAGGTATACTTCTCGGCCGAAGAACGCAGAGTGGCAGTCGCCTCGGCACGAATGCCGTACCGGTCGAGCATAAGCGAATAATAACCCGGAGAGGCCGTTTCATCGCTGTAATCCGTACCGTATTCATGATAATCGACCTCCAACTCGCCGGAAGTGGCTATCGTAAGCAGCGAACCCATATCGGGACATCCCACTCCGCTCAAAGCACCGTGCGCAAAGCCGGTGAAGAAGGAGTTCGTCCGCTCGTAAGGAGCCGACCACCATCTGGCATCCTTGTCGAATACATTCTTGTCGGAACCCATGACATTGAGCGGAACGACCGACATCATTCCGTTAGGACATACCGCTCCGGGATTGGTGGTTCCGAAATTGGTGGTTCCTACAAACGGATTCACCCTATCCGCAGGAGATTGCGCGACAACCGCCGTCGTGACGGTCGCAAACAACAGAAGCAGAGCCGTTTTCTTCATTACGTCGTTATTTTGCATCGAGCATCGACAGCGCGAAAGCGTATGCACCCACCGATATGGCCCGACTCGCACCCAATTTCGAAATCATCACTCCGATTCGTTTCTGCGGGTCGTAATCGACCGTCCGCTCCGAACCGTAAACCTTCAGACTGCGACGCTCGCCGGCAGCAAATGCCGCAAACTCCGCTTCGTCGTCCAGATTGTAGACCTTCATCTGCACACGATTCAGTTCATCGCCCGCAAGCGTATGCATCTTGCCGCGCAGCTCGGCCAGCAGACTCGGCATGAACCACTTATGCGCCGCAGTAATACCGCCGCCTATAACTATCAGTCCGTCGGTGAGCGTAACCGCCGTCGCCATAGCGTCGCCGGCAACCTCTCCGAATTCGGCAAAAGCCTTGCGGGCAGCCTCACGGTCGCCCTCGCGGACACCGTCGGCAATCTCGCAAATCTCCTTCGGTTCGAACGAGTGGTTCACATCGCCCGAAAACTCTCCGTAAAGACGTTTCACGGCACGAACCGCAACACCCTCCTCCACGATAATATCGGGCATCTTCTTGTGACGCAGACAGAATGTCTCCACACAGGAGTTGTCTCCGCGGTTAAGACGTCCGTCCACCACCATGCCGACACCGAATCCCGTGCCGAACGTATATCCCAGCATATTGCCGTAACGTTTGGGACTGCCTGCCGACTCAAGGCGCGCATTCACTTCGGGCAGAGCGCCGCCCAAAGCCTCGCCATAGGCGAAGAGGTCTCCGTCGTTGTTGATATACACCGGCAGACCGAATTTATCCTCCAGGAAGGCTTTCAGAGCCACTCCGTCGCGGAACGACGGAAAGTTGGGCAGATAACCGCCTATGATTCCGTTGGGATAATCGGCCGGTCCGGGGAATGCGAAGCTGATAGCTTTCGGCATCTCCTCAAGACGGTCTATAATCTGTTGAAAGCCCTCCACCATTGTCGAAAGGCAAGCGTCCAAATCATGCGCACGCGACGGCATGGTTATGGGGTCGAGAATAAATTCGTTGGCCTGCATGGCTCCGAACACGAAGTTCGTACCGCCTGCATCAAGCGTAATAACTATTCGGCTGTCGTTTTCGTACATAGCTGTTACAAAATATTGGTCTTTTTGGTAAATTCTATAATTTCGGGAATATATCCGAATGCCAGTCCCGTAACCGTATCCGCGCATCCGTAATATACGGCCAGGCGACCCGTAGCAGGGTCATGCAGCGCGGCACAGGGGAATGTCACATTGGGAACGTCGCCCGTACATTCGTAAATCTCCCGCGGAGAGATTAGATAGGCTCCGCTGCGGGCCGTAACCTTCCACGGCTGCTCGAGGTCGAGAAGCGCCGAACCGAACGCATACACATATCCGTTGCACGAACGCAGCACTCCGTGATAGAGCAGAAGCCATCCCTCGCTCGTTTCGATGGGCACGGGTCCCGCTCCCACCTTCATGCACTGCCATGCACTCACTTCGAACTGCGCCGGCGACATGACGTGACGATGGCGTCCCCAGAACTCCATGTCGGGAGACTCGGAATAGAAAATATCGCCGAATGCCGTATGGCCCGTATCGCTCGGACGCGACAGCATGGCATAGTTGCCGTTTATCTTGCGCGGAAATAGCACTCCGTTGCGGTTGTAAGGCAGGAATGCATTCTCGAGCTGATGGAACGTCTCGAAATCCTCAGTCCATGCGACACCGATCGTCGGGCCATGATAGCCGTTGCACCAAGTCACATAGTATCGGTCTTCGATTTTGGACACGCGCGGGTCATAACCGTAAATCCGTTCGGCAATCTCGGGATCACCGCCCGTAAGCGGCATATCTTTTTCGTCGATGTCCCATTTCAATCCGTCTGTCGAGAAACCCACATGCAAACGCATACGGCGGTTGGTATCATCGCAGCGGAATACTCCGGCGAAGTTGTACTTCCCCTTTTTGAACGGCACGATCGCCGAATTGAATATACTGTTGGACGTAGACAGCAAATTGCGCGGAATAACCGGATTGGCCGAATAGCGCCATAAAACTTCGTTTGAGTCAGCTTTTCGCTCCTCCCACGGCATCTCGGGGAGTGCGGTTCCAGAAATTTTCAAGTTGTTCATATTGCAATTTCAACACTTATTGCACAAAGATACGAATATCTGACGATATAACAAATTGCGGCAGACATTTTCATGTCCGCCGCAAAATGTTTGTTGCAGCAACGCCCCCTATTCGGAGTCGGAACCGGCAAGCATCTTGTCGATAAGAGCCGCAGTCTGAGGCTTGTGGCCGCGGAATTTGACATAAAGCTGCATGGGATGCTCCTGTCCGCCCTTCGAAAGGATATTCTTGCGGAACGAGTTCGAAACCTCGCGGTTGAAGATGCCTTTCTCCTTGAAGAGCGAGAATGCATCGGCCTCCAGAACTTCAGCCCATTTATATCCGTAATATCCCGCTGCATAACCGCCCGAGAAGATGTGAGTGAAAGAGGGAGCCATAGCCGTACCCGCAACCGCAGGCAGAACGCGGGCAGGTTCCATCGAAACGACCTCGAATGCCTCGACATCGCCCGTATAAGGCTCTTTCAAAGTGTGCCATGCCATATCGGTAATGCCGAACGAAAGCTGACGTACATTTGCATAGGCCGCCAGATAGTTCTTTGCGGCAACTATCTTCTCAACGAGTTCGGCCGGAATCTTCTCGCCGGTCTCGTAGTGTTCGGCCCATAGATCCAGAAACTCCTTCTCCGTAGCCCAGTTCTCCATAATCTGTGAGGGCAGCTCCACGAAATCGCGATATACGCTCGTTCCGTTCAGAGATTCATATTTGCCCTCCGCCAGCATTCCGTGCAACGAGTGTCCGAACTCATGCAGGAAGGTTTCAAGCTCGTCGAAGGTGAGCAGCGACGGTTTGGTGTCGGTAGGCTTCGTAAAGTTCATAACCAGCGACACCAACGGACGAACCTCCTTGCCGTCGGCGATTTCGGCTCCGCGGAATTCGGTCATCCATGCACCGGCACGCTTCGATGCACGCGGGAAGAAGTCCAGATACAGAACAGCCATGAACCGGCCGTTGCCGTCCTTAACCTCGTAGGCCGTAACATCGGGATGGTATACGGATATATCCTCGCGAGGCGTAAACGTAAGACCGTAAAGCTTTTCGGCCAGCATGAACACGCCCTTCTTCACGTTTTCAAGTTTGAAATAGGGCTTTACCAGTTCGTCGTTAAGAGCATAACGCTCCTGCTTGTACTTGTCCGACCAGTAGGCCCAGTCCCACGGCATGATGTCTCCCTCGAATCCGCGGGAGTGTGCAAACTCGTTGATTGTCGCATAATCTCTGTCGGCATACTCCTTAGTCGCATCGAGCAACTCCTTGAGGAATCCGTTTACCGTAGCCGTATTCTCGGCCATGCGGTTTTCAAGCACGTAGTCGGCATAAGATTCATATCCGAGAAGATTGGCAATCTTCAATCGCAGTTCGGTTATACGTTTGATAATCTCCGTATTGTCATACTCCCCGCCCAAAGCACGCGAATTGTAGGCTTTCCACAGCTGCTCTTTCAAATCGCGCTGCGTGGAGTAGGTTATGAACGGAATATAGCTCGGAGCCTGCAACGTAACGGTCCAACCCTTCTCGCCGCGGCTTTTCGCCTCAAGCGCAAGGCTCTCCTTCACGAAATCGGGAAGGTCGGCGACCTTTGCAGGGTCGGTGATGTTGAGAACGAAAGCATTCGTGGCCGCCAGCGAATTCTGACCGAATTTCAGCGTCAGAGCCGACAGTTCGCCCGTATATTCGCGATACAGAGCCTTGTCCTCATCCGACAAATCGGCTCCGCTGCGGGCGAATCCCTTGTAGGTTTTATCAAGCAGCTTTTTATCCTCTTTCGAGAGTCCGAATTTCGAACCCTCGTAGACCGCTTTCACGCGTGCGAACAGCTGCGGGTTGAGCGAAACGTCGTTGGAGAGTTCCGTCAATGCGGGCTGCACATCCATGGCAATCTGCTGCATCTCATCCGAAGAGTCGGCCTCGAGCAGATTATAGAATATGCCCTCGATTCGACCCAGCAGCGCTCCGTGACGCTCCAAAGCCACGATAGTATTGGCGAATGTGGGTTTTGCGGGATTGTTCACTATGGCATCTATCTCGGCGCGCGAAACCGCGATAGCCGTCTCGAATGCCGGTTTGTAGTGCGAAAGTTCGATTTTGTCGAACGGCGGCGTCGCAAACGGAGTATCCCACTCCGCAAGCAGAGGATTGTTCGTATCGATTTCGGGCATATCAACCGCAGGCATCGACTCGCCCGCACATCCGTACATCAATGCTGACAACGACATAAACATCAGTAATTTGTTGATTGATTTCATAATTGGCATCTTCATTTATATTGTTTTCTGTTATTCCTGTTCGGCACTCTCCTCTTCAGGTTCGTTCCACAAACCGCGTGCCTTGAGCAACGGGGTACGGTCGGGGTCGGAACCGCGGAAAGCACGATACATTGTCATGCCGTCCTCGGAACCGCCTTTCTCCAGAATCTCGCGGCGGAACTTCTCGGCAGTGCGACGGTCGAACAGATCTCCGGTTTGGCGGAATGCATCGAAAGCATCCTTGTCGAGGACCTCGGCCCAAATATAGAAGTAGTAGCCGGCCGAATATCCGCCGTCGAATATGTGGCTGAAGTAGGGATAATGATAACGCGGTTCGATTTGGGGAATGAGTCCGCGGCGGTCGTTGAGTGCATCGTATTCGAAGGCATCCACATCGAACTCGCCGTCATAACTCTCGAGCGAATGTATGTCGAGGTCCGAGAGGGCCGATGCCACCAGCTCGGTAGTGGCGAAGCCCTGATTGAACAGACCGCTGCGGTGCAGTTTGTCCACCAAATGTTTAGGAATGACATCGCCCGTGCGGTAATGCGTGGCGTAATTGTTCAGCACATCGGTTTCGAACGCCCAGTTCTCCATAATCTGCGAGGGCAGCTCCACGAAATCGCCCTCCACATCGAGCAGACCGCGATAGGTCGTATTCGAGAAGAGGAAATGAAGCGCATGACCGAACTCGTGGAAGAGCGTCGAGACATCATCGGTAGAGAGTTGCGCCGGAGTATCCCCTACCGGACGCGGGAAGTTGCAGACGATACCCACCACAGGAGCCTTGCGCACTCCGTTCTCGTCGTATGTCGGTTCGCGATAATATCCGCACCATGCTCCGGCACCCTTGCCGTCGCGCGGATAGAGGTCGAAATAGAGAATTCCCAACAGAGTGTCGTCGCTGTCAGAGACCATGAAGGCCGAACATTCGTCATTGTATACGGGCAGCGACACCGGACGGAACGTAAGACCGTAGAGACGATTCGCAAGGAAGAATATGCCGTGACGCACATTGTCGGAGGAGAAATAGGGTCGCAGCATCTCTTCATCGAGCGAATAGTCGCGTTTGCGCAACTTCTCGGCATAGTACCACCAGTCCCACGATGCGAATGTCTCGCCCGCAAAATCGCGTTCGAAGAGCGTCTGCATCTGCTCCAGCTCGTCCGACGCACGTTCCAAGGCCGGAGTCCATATATCCTCGAGCAGCGAGTATACGGCCTTCTTGTCGCCCGCCATCTCATCGGCTATAACATAATCGGCGTATGATTCATATCCGAGAAGATGAGCCTTTTCGGTTCGCAGACGAATAAAATCATTGATGAGCGGACGGTTGTCGAAATCGCCGCCGTCGCACCGTTTGAGATAGGCTGTATAAATCTGTTCGCGCAGGTCGCGTTTGGTCGAATAGGTAAGGAACGGAATCCAGCTCGGTTTGTGAAGCGTAAATGCCCATTTGCCCGCATGGCCCGCTGCGGCGGCTCTGTCGGCCGCGGCATCGCGAACGCTTGCCGGCAGTCCGTCCAGCTGGTCGCGGTCGAGCAGCAGCATATAGGCATTCGTGGCTGCAAGAATATTGTTTCCGTATTTCACCGATATCGCAGACAGTTCGGAGTTTATCTCTTTGAGCCGTTTTTTGTCGGCGCGGTTCAGCAAAGCTCCCGCACGGACGAAACGATTGTGAATCTTCTCAAGCAGACGCATCTGACGTGCCGTCAAATCCAAAGCACCGCGTTTGTTGTAGAGCAGGTCTATCTTCGCAAAAAGCTCCTCGTTGAGCAATATCTCGTCGTAATGCGCGGCGAGTTTGGGCATAAGACGCTCCTCGGCGGCGGCAAGCACATCATCTTTATCGGCCGAGGCCACCATTTCGAACGTATTCCTCACACGCGAAAGCAGTTCGCCGGCATTGTCATAGGCAAGTATCACATTCTCGAACGCGGGTTCGTCGTTATTCCGCACTATGGCGTCGATTTCGGCCGAATGCACCGCCATCGCATACTCCAAAGCCGGTTCGTAGTGACGACTCTCCACAATGTCGAACGGCGGAACTTCGTAGGGAGTATTCCATTCGGCGGTAAGAGGATTGTCGGCAAGCGGTTTTTGCGTCTTTTCGCAGGATACTACAGTCATGGCTGCAAATGCTAATAATAAAACTATCTTTCTCATTTTGCTATCTAATCGTATAAAACAACGTCAAAGATAGTACAATTTTATATAACGCGTACACTTTTTGATGACAATTATTTTTAACTTTGCACCTCGCGAACTTACAACGGAAATTCAATGCAACTCTTTTACGCTCCCGACATAACGACACCCGAATACACGCTCGGTGAAGAGGAGTCGAAACACTGCATACGCGTACTGCGGCTTGCCGAAGGCGACCGTCTGCACATTACCGACGGACGAGGCGGCATATACGAATGCGAGATCGCATCGGCCGACGCACGCCGATGCCGGGTCAGAATCATCGGCATGACCCCCGAGTTCGAAAAGATGCCCTATAATCTCATCATGGCCGTCGCACCGACAAAAAACATCGACCGGTTCGAATGGTTTCTCGAGAAAGCGACCGAAATCGGAGTGTCGGAGATTATCCCCACAGAGTGCGCGCACAGCGAACGGCGCACAATCAAAACCGAACGCGAAAACAAAGTCATAACCGCCGCCGTAAAGCAGTCGCTAAAAGCCTATCACCCCGTGCTGCACGAACTCACCTCGTTCCGCGACGTGCTGGCCATGCCTTTCGACGGACGCCGATTCATCGCTCATTGCGACGAGCCTTTCGGCGAAAAGAGATACTTCGCGACCGAGCTGGCAGCGGGCGAAAATGCACTGGTATTCATCGGGCCGGAGGGCGATTTCTCCCGCGAAGAGATTGCCGAGGCGGTAACGGCCGGCTGCATCGAAATAACGCTCGGACATCAACGTCTGCGCACCGAAACAGCTGCCGTAATGGCCGTGGCGGCGGCTGCCGTAAAAAACGGTCCGAAAATGTAGGATATGAAACAGCTGGCACAACTCTTCATATCGTTCTTCAAAATCGGAGCCTTTACCTTCGGCGGAGGCTATGCCATGATTCCGCTCATTCAGCGCGAGGTCATTGAGAACCGCCGGTGGATTGCCGAAAAGGATTTTCTCGATTTGCTAACCGTAGCCCAGTCGGCCCCCGGTCCGCTGTCGCTTAACACCTCGGTATTCGTGGGATACAAAATGCGCGGATATGCAGGCGCAGTGGCCGCCATAACTGGTGCCGTCTTGCCCTCTTTCGCAATAATTCTCTTAATAGCGATGTTCTTTACCGACGTGCGCGACAACGAGGTCGTCGATGCCGCATTCAAAGGTATGCGTCCTGCGGTCGTGGCACTTATCATCGCTCCCGTCGCGAGCCTCATGCGCGGAATGACTCCGGCACTGAAGGTACTCGCCGTAATCATAGGCATAGCTCTGTGGTATTTCGCCATACCGCCCGTTCCGGTACTCATTGCCGGCGCGGCTGTCGGAATTGCCGCAACGCTCCTGATAACCCGAAAAGCCGATAAATCATGATTCTGCTGCAACTCTTCCTAAGCTATCTTAAGATAGGATTCTTCGGCTTCGGCGGCGGTTATGCCATGCTGTCGCTCATTCAGGACGAAATAGTGGTGCGGCGAGGATGGCTCACCGGAGCCGAATTCGCCGACATAATAGCCGTATCCCAAATCACACCCGGACCCATAGCCATAAACTCCGCAACATACATAGGTTATACCGTGGCAGGCGTCTGGGGTTCGATTATAGCGACATTCGCCGTCTGCCTGCCCGCACTCACAATCATGATTCTCTTTACGCGATTCTTCCTCAAACTGCACAACAACCGATACATATCGGGAGCCGTTGCCGGAATGAAACCCGTAGCCATAGGCATGATAGTCTCGGCAGGTTTGCTGCTCATATTCGCAAGCGGCGAGGGCGAACGCAACTTTATAGACACGTGGAGCTGGATTTTCTTCGGAGGGTGTCTCGCCGGCTCCTACTTCAAAGTAAATCCCATACTGCTTATAGTAATAGCGGCACTCTGCGGAATAATAAAGTATTACGTACTCTAAACCGAAAAGTCCCCGAATTTTGAGATTCGGGGACTTTTCATTCGCCTGTCGCGCCGGATTACTGCCGCGACTTCAACTCTTCGGCCACTTCGGCCGCACGGGCAAGGGCTTTGTCTATGTGGTCGCAAACATTGTCGGCACCCACCAAATCGCAAATGCCTGCACGCTCAAGCGACCTGCGCACATCGGTATGCACTCCCGAAAGAATCACCACCTTCTCTTCGCGATGCGAGGAGCGTATGAAAATCTCGAGGTTGTGCAATCCCGTAGAGTCGATGAAGGTCACTTTGCGCATACGAACCACACGTATGCGGCTCGACTTCTTCACTCGGCGCATCGCCTCGTCGAACTTGTTGGCTATGCCGAAGAAGAACGGACCCTCGATTTCGTACACCTCCGTACCCTCGGGTATCGAAAGCTGTTCGTCATGACTCTCTCCGTCGTGATGAATCTCCATCTGGTCGCGGATGACCTTAATCTGGGTACTCTCCATAACACGGCGCATAAAGAGCAGAACCGCCATTACCAAACCTACCTCGATGGCTATCGTAAGGTCGAATATCACGGTCAGCAGCAGCGTAACTGTCAGCACCGCGACATCCGATTTGGCATTGTGCGCAATCATGGCCTTGATTGTACGCCACTCGCTCATGTTATACGACACCACAATCAGCACGCCCGCCAGACAAGCCATAGGAATATGTTTTGTCAGAGGCGACAAGAACAACAGAATCAACAGCAGAACCACCGCATGTATGATACCCGCCACCGGAGTGCGTCCGCCATTGTTGATATTGGTCATGGTGCGCGCGATGGCTCCCGTAACAGGAATACCGCCGAACAGAGGTACAATCATATTGGCGGCACCCTGCGCTATAAGTTCCGTATTGGAGTTGTGACGGTCGCCCGTAACACCGTCGGCAACCGTGGCCGACAGAAGCGATTCAATCGAGCCGAGTACCGCAATCGTAAAGGCCGACGGCAGCAGCATATTGATTGTCTCCATATTGAAACTTATACCCGACGGCATCGGCAACGATGCGTTGATTGTAAAACGGTCGCCGATGGTCTCCACCGAGGTCATGCCGGCATATCGCCGCAGAAAATACGACGCCACCGTAACGATGATGATTGCGGCCAGCGATCCCGGCACCTTCTTCGATATCTTGGGCGTAAGCAGTATGATAAGTATGCTGACTATGCCCACTCCGAGAGAACATAGATTCGTGCTTCCGAAGTTCTGAAAATATACGGCCCATTTCGAGAGGAAATCGGCAGGCATATCCTCGATTGTCATTCCGAACAAATCCTTTATCTGGGTCGTAAATATCGTAAGCGCGATACCGCCCGTGAAACCGACCACTATGGGATAAGGAATGAACTTGATGACCGTTCCGAGCTTAAGCAGACCTATCGTCAGCATTATGATGCCCGCTATGAATGTGGCTATGGCAAGACCTTCGATTCCGAATTTGGCTATTATGCCGTAGACTATCACTATGAATGCACCCGTAGGACCGCCTATCTGAACATTCGAACCGCCGAGCAGCGAAACGATAAGACCGCCTACGATAGCCGTCACCAATCCCTTTTCGGGAGTGACGCCCGATGCTATACCGAATGCGATTGCAAGAGGCAGCGCCACGATGCCCACAATTATGCCGGCCATCAAATCGGCCGTAAACCGCGAACGCGAATAGTTGCGCAGTGCGGAGAAGAGTTTGGGATGAAAGTCGAGAGTATTCTTCAAATCCATGATATAAATAGTAGTATAAACCTTAACTGACCTGAAACGGTCGCAAAGATAGGCTTTTTTTCGTCACGATGTCACCATACAAAGGCGACATTCGCTCTTATTTTACCGTTTGAATCTGTAATACGTACCCAACGGCAGCCGTTTGCCGCCGCGGTCTTCGAAATACAACTCTCCGTACTGCTCCGTTACGGGCTTGCCGAAAGCCTGATGCACCGCCGTGCGGGCAATCATCGAAGACAACCCCATCGAGTATAGATTCAGCACTAAAAACGAATTTTTCGGTTCGAGAAGCTCGGCGCAGCATTCGAGCATTTCGCCTATATTCTCCTCCAAAACCCACTTCTCGCCGTCGGCACCGCGGCCATAAGCTGGAGGGTCGAGAATTATGCCGTTGTAACGTTTGCCGCGACGCACTTCGCGATTGACGAACTTCAACGCATCTTCAACTATCCAGCGCACGCCGTCGAGTCCGCTTCGCTCCATATTCTCGCGCGACCACGTAACCACCTGCTTCACCGAATCGATATGCACCGTATCGGCTCCGCCGCTGCGGGCCGCCAGCGTGGCTCCGCCCGTATAGGCAAACAGATTCAACACCCCGGGATTCATGCCCGCCTCTTTCATTCGGCGGCATTCGTCATAAATGAAGTTCCAGTTGGCCGCCTGCTCGGGGAAAATACCCACGTGTTTGAACGAGGTAAGCCCTATGCGCATATCGATATTCATATCCTTATATCCATAGCGCATCCACCATCGCGACGGAGTATCGCCGCGCAGAGTCCACTCTCCGCGCTCGCCCTTGTCGGCCTTGCCGCCGCGCTCGTCACGGCTGAACCGCGCATCTGTCAATCTGCGCCACTCCTCCTCGGAAAGACTCTTCTTCCATATGGCCTGCGGCTCGGGACGCCGCGTAACATATCCGCCGAAACGCTCCAACTTCTCGAAATCGCCCGAATCTATAAGTTCATAATCCGCAAATTGCGGAGTAAGGTCTTCTCTCATAAACCGTTATCGTTTTGTGCAATCGACAAGCGACATCTCGCAACGCGCACAGTCGAATTGCAATAAATATCTGTTTATTCCGTGTTCGAGCCAGAGTTCGCCGCGCAAACGGCTGCCCTCCTTCAAACACTCTCCAATCTCGCGGCGCAAACAGTAGCTTGTCCGCATTACGCACTCCCCGACCGTACTGTCGCGCAAATCGAGACCGCGTTCGATATTCTCGACTCCGTGCGTCCGATAGAACTCCTCCGACAAGCGGTTGGTAACGTTGTCCTGCGCCGAAAGCGACTTTTTATAATAGGGAACATCGCGGTTCTCTACAAAAATGCGACGCTCGCCCCGACGTTCTGTACGCGCATTCGCAAGCCTCTGCAAACCCTCGCGACGCAGGGAGTTAAGAACCGACGACGGAACGAACAATCCGTCGTCATTGCGCACCGTCACTTCGGTAATATCGAAAATCGTATCGCCGCTCTTTGCGGTCTGGGTTCGCACCACGGAGTTCATTCGTTCCGCATCAGAAGCTTTGTCGAAAGTTCCTGCCGCCGTTACGGTCACCGACACCGACTCCTCATCGGTAAAGGTCATGGTCAGGCAGTCATGCCCGACGGAGACCTCTGCCCGGCATCCTATCGACCGACGCAGGCGTGCATTCTCCACGCTTTTGGCGAAAACTCTGTCGAAATTGCGGTATATCACGCAGCCGACGGTTATATCATCCATTCTGTTGGGGATGATGCGGTCGCCCTCTATTCCGTTTATATTCGTACCCTTCAGTCCGTCAGCCGTTATGAAGCATATTCCGTCACCGGCAGCAGGCTTCCTGCCATCGATGACAAATCCGCGGCGGTCGGCCGAGACGACGCGACCCAGATACTCGCCCACCGCCTTCGGCGTATCGAACGAGGCCGAACCGGCACATTTTCCGTCGAGATAATACTCCGTACCTCCGCGCGTAAAGCTCTTGGTGGGGTCGGAGACGAACTCCGGACGGCTGTATCCGGCCGACGAGCGGGCGAATCCGCCGCGCGAAGCCATAGCCTCATCGAGAGCGCGTCGATAATGCGACACGATATTTCTGACATATATCCTGTCTTTCAGACGACCCTCTATCTTGAACGAGGTTACCCACGCATCGAGCAAATCGCCTATACGTTTCTCAAGCGACATATCGCGCAGCGACAGCAGATGCCGGCCTTTGATTATGACATTGCGGTCGGCATCGGTAAGGTCATAAGGCAGGCGGCACGGCTGACTGCACGCTCCGCGATTGCCGCTGCGTTCGCAGGTCGAACGCGACAGAAAACAGCGTCCGCTGTGACCCACGCAAATCGCACCGTGAACGAAACACTCTATCTCGGCATCCGTAACCGAAGCTATGCGGCGAATCTCTTCGAGCGAAAGGGCACGTTCCAAAATCACGCGGGAAAAACCGCAGTCAGCAAGAAAAGCCGTATGTTCGGGAGTCATGTTGCACATCTGCGTCGATGCATGAAGTTCGGCCCGCAACCCCATTCGGCAATATGCGGCATCCTGAACTATAAGGGCATCCACTCCCGTATCGACCAGCGACTCGGCCTGACGCCGCGCCTCTTCTATCTCATCGTCGAACAGCAGAGTATTGAGCGTGGCATAGACCCTCACGCCGAACTTATGCGCATACTCTACGGTTCGTCCTATATCGTCTATACTGTTGCCGGCCGCATACCGCGCTCCGAACTTCGAACCTCCTATATATACGGCATCGGCACCGCAATCGATTGCATCGACAGCGGTTTCATAATCCTTCGCAGGAGCCAAAAGTTCGGTAAGTTTCATCGCTCATTCACGTTTTCGGCAAAAATACGAAATATTATGTGTAACGATGCGAACAATATCAACCATTTTTCTTAATTTTGCGCATATTATTCCGAAAAGGTTGAAAACAAGGTAAAAAACTGATAGTAATGCTTACACTTCAACAAATCAGGGGCGACAAGGCCGAAGCCGTCCGCAAACTGGCGAAGAAAGGTTTCGATGCCGCTCCCGTTATCGAAAAGATCGAAGTGCTCGACGACCGTCGCAAGGCACTTCAGGCAGAACTCGACAACACTCTTGCCGAGCAAAACAAAGCAGCAAAGGCCATAGGCGCACTTATGGGACAGGGCAAACGCGAAGAAGCGGAAGAGAAAAAACGCTTCGTAGCGGAACTCAAAGCGCATTCGGCAGAGCTCGACGCCGAACATCGCGCCGTTACCGACGAGCTTCAGTCGCTCGTGGTGCTGCTCCCCAACTTCCCCGCAGAAATAGTCCCCGAAGGCAAAACCGCCGAAGATAACCTCGTCGTGAAACTCGACGAAAACTATTCGGCTCTGCCCGAAAATCCGCTTCCGCACTGGGAACTCGCCGCAAAATACGACATCATTGATTTCGATTTGGGCGTAAAACTCACGGGAGCAGGCTTCCCCGTATACAAAGGTCAGGGCGCACGTCTGCAGCGGGCACTCATCAACTACTTCCTCGACTGCAATACCAAAGCAGGTTATCTCGAGGTGGAACCTCCCGTACTCGTAAACGAAGCTTCGGGATTCGGAACCGGTCAGCTGCCCGACA
>JAFLRS010000022.1 GCA_022511355.1 Alistipes sp. | reverse complement strand
AAGGGAGTCGGACTGGTCATAGCTTTGGACTGCGGTATCAAGGCGACCGAAAAAGTGCTCTATGCGAAGAGTAAAGGCGTGGATTTCATCATCTGCGACCATCATCTCCCCGCCGAGGAGATTCCTCAGGCGGTGGCTGTCCTCGATCCGAAACGCGTCGATTGCAACTATCCTTTCGACGAACTTTCGGGCTGCGGCGTCGGCTTCAAACTCGTGCAAGCCTACGCTCAGAAAAACAATATCCCCTTCGAACGCATCGAAGGTCTGCTCGACCTGCTGGTGGTGAGCATCGCTTCGGACATCGTGCCGCTCGCCGATGAAAACCGCGTGCTGGCTTACTACGGTCTGGCCAAACTCAATTCGTCGCCCTCGGAAGGTCTGCTCTCGATAATCAAAATCTGCGGACTCGACAAACACAAAATCACCATCGACGACATCGTTTTCAAAATCGGACCCCGCATCAACGCCGCAGGACGTATGCGTATGGACGAAAACGATGAAAATGCAGCCCCCTCGGGCGGATATGCCGCCGTGGAACTGCTGGTCGAAGGCAATCAGAAGTCGGCCCGCGAATTCGGACACGTAATCGACTCCTTCAACCGCGACCGCAAAAGCATCGACCGCAGCGTTACGCAGGAGGCTCACGACTACATCGAAAACAATCCCGAACTCAAACGCCGCATGAGTACCGTCATCTACAATCCCAAGTGGATGAAAGGCATCGTGGGCATCGTGGCATCGCGTCTTATCGAGACCTACTACCGTCCGACCGTGGTGCTTACGATGAGCAACGGATTAGTGACCGGTTCGGCGCGTTCGATTGCCGGATTCGACCTCTATCAGGCCGTGGAATCCTGCTCCGATTTGCTCGAAAACTTCGGAGGCCACACCTACGCCGCAGGACTCACCATGAAACCCGAAAACGTCGAAGAGTTCACCCGACGCTTCAACGACTATGTGGAACGCAACATCGACCCCGCCAGCCTTATTCCGCAGGTGGACATCGACAGCTATCTGCAATTCTCGGAGATAACGGCATCGTTCACGCGTCAGCTCAACCGCTTCCAGCCCTTCGGACCCGGCAATACGGCACCCGTATTCGTTACCGAATCGGTGACCAGCGCCGGCGAACCTCAGTTGGTGGGCGCCGACCTCGAACATCTGCGCATGGAGGCCGTACAGCGCGACAGTTCGGCAGCTCCCATTCAGGCCATAGCCTTCCAGCAGCCCGCCTACTACGAATGGATTCGTTCGGGACGCGCCGTGAACATCTGCTATCAGGTGGTGGACAACCACTATCGCGGAATAGTCACCACCCAGCTGAGAATAAAAGACATAAAGACCGTCAAAGAGTAAACCGCATGGAAGAGAAAACAAACTACCTCCGCGAAGACCGATTCGACGAAGAGACCATACGGCAGCTCGGCAACCATTATCGCGAAATTCTGCGTCTTCTGGGCGAGAATCCCGCACGCGAAGGTCTGCTCAAAACCCCCGAACGCGTCGCCAAAGCCATGGCCTTCATCACGAAGGGTTACAACGAAAATCCGGTCGAAATTATACGGTCGGCCATCTTCCGCGAAGAGTACAAACAGATGGTTTTGGTCAAGGACATCGAACTCTATTCGGTGTGCGAACACCATATGCTGCCCTTCTACGGCAAGGCTCACGTGGCCTACATCCCCGACGGCTACATTACGGGTCTGTCTAAGATTGCACGCGTGGTGGAGAGTTTTGCACGCCGGCTGCAGGTTCAGGAGCGTCTGACGGTTCAGATTCGCGACTGCATTCAGGAGGCGCTGAATCCGATGGGCGTGGCCGTGGTAATCGAAGCCAGCCATATGTGTATGCAGATGCGCGGAGTGGAAAAACAGGGGTCGGCAACCACCACCTCGGCCTTTACGGGCATATTCCTCTCCGACTCCCGCACCCGCGAAGAGTTCATGACTCTGATAAGCAACAAATACCGGTAGACCGCCGACGCAACAGCAAAACAAAACAGGCAGACCCCGAAAAGGTCTGCCTGTCGGCTTTGCTCCCGAAGCCGCCCGAAAAAGTTATGCGACAAAGAGAGTTACGCCTCCAAGTTCGGATTTTTCCACCACGACGGTATCGCCGTCGTGCAATTTGCCCTCGATGATGAGGGTCGCCAGAGGTTCTTCCACATCTTCGGCAAGCGTCCGCCGCAGCGCTCTCACGCCGTAACGCGCTTCATATCCCCGGTCGGCCAGTTCGCGTCGCGCATCGTCGGTGACCCGCAGCCCGAATCCCAATTTCGACGCCCGCTCCCGAACATCCGACAACTCCAAATCCACGATTCGCTCCACATCCTCCTGCTCCAGCGTGCGGAACACAATCACGTCGTCCACACGATTCAGAAACTCCGGAGCGAAGGTCTGCTCCAATGCCTTGCGGTACTCCTCGCTCTCGGAAAGCCCGGCCGCGCTCTGATGCGAAGAGGTCAGGTATCCCACCTGCGGAGGACGACTCTGAACATTGCGCGAACCCGCATTCGAAGTCATCACAATCACCGTGTTGCGGAAATCGACCACCCGACCCGAACCGTCGGTAAGACGTCCTTCGTCGAAAATCTGAAGCATCGTGTTGAAGACATCGGGATGAGCCTTCTCGATTTCATCGAACAGCACCACCGAATAGGGTCGGCGACGTACCGCTTCGGTAAGCTGACCGCCCTCGCCGTAGCCCACATAGCCCGGAGGAGAGCCTATCAGACGCGAAACGTTGTGCTTCTCGCCGTACTCCGACATATCGAGACGAATCAATCCGCGACGGCCGTCGAAAAGCAGTTCCGAAAGCTCCTTCGCAAGCAGAGTCTTGCCCACGCCGGTAGGCCCCACGAAGAGAAAGACTCCCACGGGCCGACGGCTGTCGCGCAGCCCCGAACGCGAACGGCGTATGGCTTTGGCCACGCTCGCCACCGCTTCGTTCTGACCTATGATTCGCGCCGACAGACGCTCCTGCAGCGTGCGCACACGCTCCAACTCTCCGCCCGCTATGCGTTCGGCCGGTATTCCGGTCATGGCGGTGATTACGGACGCTATGCAGTCGGCATCGACCGTTACGGGGTTCATCTCCTGCGAACGGCGCCATTCGGCACGACTCTCGTCGATGCGGGTGCGCAGAGCCAGCTCCCGAACCCGGGCAGCCGCCGCCTTCTCGTAGGTCATCGCCGCCACGGCTTCGCGGCGTTCGCGCTCAACGGCAGCCAACGACGACTCCATCTCCCGCAAAGATTCAGGTTCGCGCAGAGAACCCGAACGGGCACGGGAACCCGCTTCATCGAGTATGTCGATGGCCTTGTCGGGGAAATATCGGTCGGAAATATAGCGTTCGGCCAGCGTTACGCACGCCTGCAATGCCGCATCGGTGTAGCGGACGTTGTGATGACGTTCGTAGTTGGGGGCTATGTTGCGCAGAATCTGCAACGTCTCCTCGCACGAAGCCGGTTCGACGGTCACCTTCTGAAAACGACGCTCCAATGCCGCATCGCGTTCGATGTTCTCGCGATATTCGTCCAAAGTGGTCGCTCCGATGGTCTGAAGCTCGCCCCGGGCCAATGCCGGTTTCAGAATGTTGGCCGTGTCGAGACTCCCCTGAGTCGAACCCGCTCCCACGATGGTGTGTATCTCGTCGATGAAGATTATGGTGTCGTCGTTGCGCCGCAATTCGTCGAGCAGCTGCTGCATTCGTTCTTCGAATTCGCCGCGGAATTTGGTGCCTGCGACCAGCGACGAAATGTCGAGCGAAAACAGACGCTTGCCGCTGATGGTTGCGGGCACGTCGCCGGCGGCCATGCGCAGAGCCAGACCTTCCACGATGGCACTCTTGCCCACGCCCGCTTCGCCTATGAGAACGGGATTGTTCTTTTTGCGGCGGGAGAGGATTTGAATCACGCGTTCGATTTCGTGTTCGCGTCCCACGACGGGGTCGATTTTACCTTCACGTGCCCGTGCGGTGAGGTCGGTGCCGAATTTCGAGAGCATCGACTGCGAGGTCGGTGCAGTGTTGTCGGCGATATCGGCCGTGCGTATGTATATGTCTGCGGAGTGCAGATGCGATTCGTTGTAGCGGTCGCGTGCGAGAGCGAGTCTTACCTTTTCGTAGGTGGTAAAGACTTGCGAGGATACGGTGTTGTCGTCCTGGAGGATGTCGAACATGGCGTGTATCGACGAGACGGTACCCGAATCGCTGTAGAGAGTTATCAGTTCGCGTACATAGTTGCCGAAAAACTCTTCGGGCCGTTGTGTCGGAGCGTTGTCGGAATCGGATTCGAGTCGCGAAGCTATTTGAGCTGCGATGTCATCGATTCGTTCGCGGTCGAGTTGCGAAGCCGCAATCTGACAAGCAATCGAGCCTTCGGTTTTGAGGATTTCAAGCATCAGATAATCTTTGAGCGAGCGTTCGATGCCGGCCTTGGCCGTATCGAAAGCCGCGCGGGCGATCATACCCTCAAGAGTTTTTGATATTCCGGTCTGCATCGTTCAATCGTTTTTTTGTTGTTTCGACAGAGAAACGGAAAATCCGACCTTGATATTATGTTAAATTATGGCCGCAAATGCAATTTGAAGGGGTATATGATTAAGATTTAGATATTTCGTGCGATTAAAAAAATCGTGATTATCGTCTGTTTTTTGTCTATTGTCTGCCGGATGCAGGTTTTTCTTCCGCCGCTTTCGACCGCGAAAGCACTAAACCGTACTCCGCAACATAACTCATTAAACACCTTTTTTTCAAAAAAATTACACCGGACCTATATTTAATAAAAAAACTTCGTTATATTTGTGCAATCATTTTCCCGTATTGCGGGCAAATGTACCCTGCAAACAACTATAACAACAAACAAAAAAAACTTTATAAACATCACTAAAACATCACAAAAAGTATGAAAAGCTTATTGAAATTCACTGCCGCTGTCGCTATCGCTTCTATGGCCTTCACAAGCTGTAACTGCTTCAAGAAAATGGCACAGCATCAGGATGAAGTGCAGCTTACCTGCACCCCCGAAGTTCTCGTCCTCAACAACGGAACCGTTGCCGCTGACATCCAGGTAACTTTCCCCGCAAAGTACTTCAACAAAAAAGCCGTTCTCAAAGTTACTCCGGTACTCGTTTTCGAAGGCGGTGAAGTCGCTGCTCCCACTCAGGGTCTGCAGGGCGTAAAAGCTACCGGCAACTATGCCGTCGTAAGCGACAAAGAAACTCAAACCATTACGCATCACGTGGAATTCCCCTACGACGCTCGTATGCAGCAAAGCCAACTCCAGCTTCGCGTCGAGGTTAAGTGCCCCAAAGGCCCCTGCAAAGAGTTTACCCTCATCGATGCCAACAACGGCGCCGTTCCCACCAAAGAGGAACTCGCTCTGCTCGCTGAAGGCGGTGAAGAAGCCGATGCTCTCAAGGTTAAGTTCGGCCGCGTAATCGCTACCGGCGTCAATACCCTCCAGGAGACCCTCGACTACTCCGACGCTATGGCCCCCGAAGCCGACAACTACAAACACGTGACTACCGTCGTTACCAAAGCCGATATCGCTTATCAGATCAACAGCTCCAACGTCAATGCCAAGAAAGCTACCGCAACCGACGATATGAAGGCTCTGAGCGACAAGGTGTTCGAAAACAAAGAGAACGACCGCGCAACTCAGACCGTTTACGTAAACGGTTACGCTTCGCCCGACGGCCCCGAGAAATTCAACGACAAACTCTCCAACGCCCGCAGCGAATCGGGTAAGAAGGTTGTCGAGAAGTTCCTCGCAGATGCAGGCATCCAGATCGACGCTGCCGCTTACGGTGAGGACTGGGAAGGCTTCAAAGAGGCTGTCGCAGCTTCGAACCTCGAAGACAAAAACCTCATTCTGCAGGTTCTCAATATGTATGACTCGGCTGCTCAGCGCGAGGCTGAAATCAAGAACATGGCTTCGGTGTACAACACCCTCAAAACCGACGTTCTGCCCCAGCTCCGCCGCGCTCAGGTCGTGAACAGCGCCGATATCTCGGGCAAAACCGACGATGAAATGCTCGCCCTCGTGAACGAAGGCAACTGCGACGAACTCGACCTCGAAGAGCTTCTCCACATCGCACAGACCAAACCCGAATGCGCAGTGGCAGCTCTCGAATATGCAGCAGCCAAATACAACGACGCTCGTGCATACAACAACCTCGGTATCGCTTACTCGGCTGCAGGTCAGCACGACAAGGCTCTCGAAGCTTTCGAGAACGCAGCAAAGGCAGGCGACACCTCGGCAGAGCTTAACAACAACCTCGCTCTGGCTTACAGCGCAACCGGCAACACCGAAAAGGCTGCCGAATATGCAGGCGCCGCTAATGCCAAGACTCAGGCTCTGGTGGGCGCTGCCAAAGGCGACTACTCGAAGGCTAACGCTCTGGACGGCTACAATGCAGCTGTTGCCAACTACATGAACGGCAACCTCGATGCTGCCAAGAAGGCTATCGCCAACGACAACTCGGCTAAAGCAGACTACCTGCGCGCCGTAATCGCAACCAAGGCAGGCAACCTCAACGAGGCCAAGACTCAGCTCGACAGCGCAATCTCGAAAGATGCATCGCTCGCAGAGCAGGCTTCGAAGGATGTGAACCTCGTGGCTCTCTTCCAGTAATCGGAAAACCCGCGGGATTCCCGCCTACGACAAAGGGATGTTCGAAATTCGAACATCCCTTGTTTGTTTCCGCCTCCGCGGCGACCTCCGATGCAGCCCGCTATCGGGCCATGAAATCCCTGATTATGCCGTCGAGAAGTTCGTATTCGACCAAAAATCCGTCATGACCGAATTCGGAATCGATGGTGCGGTACTCGACATCGGGAATGCAGCGCACCATAATCTCGTGAGCCGAGGGCGGAAAGAGTATGTCGGAGGTTATGGCCACCACCAAACATTTCGACTCTATGCCCTTCAGAACATCCTCGATGCGACCGCGACCGCGTGCCAAATCGTGGGAATCGACCGCCTGCGAAAGACGGTAATAGGAGTAGGCGTTGAATCGCCGGCGGAGTTTCTCGCCCTGATGCTGCTGATAGGTCACGGCGCGGAATCCCGACAATTTGCCGCAGCCCGAAGGTTCATCCTGCGTAAGGTTGTAGGCCGGACGTCCGCGATAGCTCAACAGAGCGATGCTGCGTGCGGCGGCCATGCCGCGTTCGCCGGCATTGTCGCTGCGTTGTCCGAAGGTGGCATCGGCTTCGATGGCCATGCGCTGCGATTCGGAGAAGGCTATGGCCCACGCATCGGAGCGGACGGCCGTAGCTATGAATGCCGCCTTGCGGGCGAATTTCGGAACCTGCACCGACCACTCCAGAGCCTGAAATCCGCCTATCGAGCTGCCGACCAACAGAGCGACTTCGCGTATGCCGAGCCGTTCAGCCAGACGACGGTGACAAGCCACCATGTCGCGAACCGTGAATTGCGGGAAATCGCCGTACCATTTTTCGCCCGTATCGGGATTGACGCTCAACGGACCGGTGGTGCCGTAGTGCGAACCCAGAATGTTGGCGCATATGATGAACCATTTGTCGGGGTCGAGGAAGCGTCCGTGTTCGACGGTGTGCAACCACCATTCATCGACGCGCGAATCGGCCGTGAGAGCGTGGCATACCCATATTACATTGTCGCGCGCAGGCGAGAGTCGTCCGGCGGTGGAGTAGGCGACGGTGAGTTCGGGGAGTACCGAGCCGTTTTCGAGGGTCATCGGTTCCGCGAAGTGTTCGTAGAGAATCTGCATCATCGCGAGGCGACGTTAGGGTCGCCGATTGTTCCTTTGGAGTCCAAGGCCCAGGTTCCGTGGGCACGCAGAATCTGTTCTACCACGTCGCGGACGCATCCTCGGCCGCCGGCGAACTGCGAAACGTAGCACGAAGCCTCGACAATCTCCGCAGCGGCGTCGGCCGGACAGACCGGAATGCCCACGGCGCGCAGACACTCCAAATCGGGAATGTCGTCACCCATGAACATCACCTCGTCGGGAGTTGCGCCTATCTTGCCGCAGAATTCTTTGAGTGCGGCTATCTTGTCCATGCAGTTCACGTACAGATGCCGTATGCCCAGACGCTCCATGCGCGAAACCAGTGTGGGTCCGTAACCGCCCGAAATTATACACACTTCGTAACCGTGCTTCACGGCGTAGGAGAGCGCATAACCGTCTTTGGCGTTGTAGCAGCGGATGAAATCGCCGTTCACCAGCGGAATAATCGTTCCGTCGGTGAGTACGCCGTCCACATCGAAGACCATGGCCTTCACCTGAGTCAGTTTCTCCTTAAAGTTTTTTTCCATATTTGACTATATATTCGCTTGCAGAGTCGTAAATTCTGCCCAAAACATCGCAGTCCGAATCGGCCAGAATGCGGCGGTGACGCTCCATGGTGCCGAGGTCGTTGCGCACGGCCGGACCCGTAAGCACGCTGCGGGGGTCGCTGTTGTGAGGGTCGGCGAGTTTGGCCACGGTTTCGGCGAAAATCGGCATCAGCAAATCGCCGCTGCGGCCGACGCTCTTCATTATGTCGTGACCGGCACACACCATCGCCGTGGCGAAGTTGCAGGCAAAGACGCCCGCCAGATGTATGACGGCACGCTGTCGGGAATCGGCTTCGAATACCAGCTCTTCGCTGCCTATGGCGACGGCTATACGACGCAAAACATCGAGCGTCTGCGGGTCCGAAGCCTCGATGAAAATCGGCACGCGGCGGAAATCGACCTCGCGGCCTTCGGTGAAGGTCTGCAGGGGATACAGCACTCCGCGATGCCGAAAGCGTTCGGGAACGGCCTCGATGGGGGTGGCCCCCGAAATATGCATCGCAATCACCGATTCGGGCAGCGGAATGCGCGTCAGAACCTCGCTTATGGCCTTGTCGCTCACGGCCGCCATGCAGATGTCGGCTTCGGGAAGAGGCTCCGATTCGCCGACATACCGGCAGCCGGCAATCTCGGCCAGCGCAGCTCCGCGCTCCGCGTTGCGGGCACAGATGCACACCACCTCAATCCCCGCTGCAGGCAGAACACGTGCCATTGCCTCGGCGACCTTTCCGCTTCCGATTATCGCCGCTCTTGTCATTTCTTCATAAATCGTTGTTCGCGAGCCAGTTCCACTATGCGGCGGTTATTATCCGAACGGCGGCATTCCGACTTCAGACGCTCCCATTCCGCATCGATGCGCATAACCACGCCTTCGGCATCCAGTTCGCGCAGATTGGTGCCCACGTCGTCCAAAGCCTCCAGAACTCCGTAGACCGTGAACGACGACAAATCGCGGGCGGGGACGAAACTCGCTTCATCACCCTTCTTTTCGGGCGCAAGTTCGATGAGCTGGCCCGCCTCGACCAGCATCGACAGCACCGAATTGACGATTCGGGTAGGCAGGTCGAGACGACGGCGCACCTCCGAAATCGAAACCGCTCCCGCTCCGTCCATGAACCGGCCCACAATGACCGTCATGGCCGCCAAAGCGATTTTGCGTCGGCTGTCGTAGTCGATGCGCAGCGATTCGCGCTCCTCGTCGAACTTGTCGATGTTCTGATATGCGAACGACAGCTCACCGCCGAACAGAAGTATCGTCCACGAATACTGAACCCACAGCAAAAAGAGAGGCAGGGCCGCAAAACTTCCGTAGATGGCGTTGTAGGAGGTCATCATCTGCTGAATGTAGACGTAACCCCACTGGAACAGCATGAAGGCCGTACCGGCAACCATGCCCGCCGTAAAGGCGCTGCCGAAACTTACCGACGTGTTGGGTATGACGCGGTAGAGCAGCGTGAAGGTGAGCCACACCAGCACCAACGACACCACGCGCGAAAGCACCGCCGCCAACACAGGTTCCAACCAGAAAATCTCGCGCAGATAGGCTGCGGTTCCGCTCACGGCGGCCCACAGCAGAGGCACAGCCACCACCACGGTGATGTAAACGGGATATTTGCTCGTGATGCTGCGCGACGAGGTTACCTCCCAAATGTTGTTGAAGGCGCTCTCTATCGAACCGAAAACCCTTATCACCGCCCAGAAAAGCATCACCACGCCCACCGCAGCCACCACGCCGCTGTGAGTGTTGGCAAGTGCCTTGTCGGCGAACTCCACCATGTAATCAACGATGTCGGGGGTCTGCGGAAAGAGTCCGTAGAGGGTGTCGATGATGGTGTCAAGCAGTCCGAATCCCTTCACCACGGCAAACACCACCGCCAAAATGGGAACTATCGAAATGAGAGTGTAAAACGTAAGCGCCGCACAGCGAATCACCGTTCCGTGTTCCTGCAGTCCGCGGGCCGTATAGAAAAACAACCGGTACTGACGTGCCGCACGATTCATCCATTCGTATTTGAACCGCTTGCGGAAAAGCGTATCGGTAAAAAAGGTTATCAATCGACGTATCATCTCGCGTGAAATTAATTGCGGTTCAAAGTTACTCATTTTAATCGAATGACCCAAATCTCGCCCGCAGCACGCGTAAAAGCCAGCTGCAGGTCGCCGCCTTCGCGCAACCCCGTCGCCTGACGTATGCGGGCCGCCGTGAGAGGCACGTCGCGCAGCATTATCCCCACTCCGAGACCCTTCAGTTCGCGGCGCAGACGACGGGCGTCATAACGTTCGATGCCCGCAATCCCGAACACCCGACCCAAAACCCCTTCGGCAGGCCGCTCCTTGCAGAATACCACTCCGTTCTCGCCCGAAACCCAGCCCGTACCGCCGAAACAGCGGCGAACCAAACGCGCCTTAACCAACGCCACATCGGGAAATATCGCCCAGCCGTACTCCGAAGGCTCGAAGGGACGCGTCTCGGGCCGAAGCTCCTCCAACGGCCATGCCGCCGAAAACGAACCTCCGTCCGCAACCACCGCCGAAAGCCTCGGTTCGCGTTGCGAATCGACATAGACCAAAACCTCCTTGCACTCGTCGCCCGAAGAGACCGCCTCCACACTGCATCGTCCGTAACGGCCGAAAATGCGGAACGCCTCCTCCACATCGAACATCGGCGACAGCTTGATGCAGAATCGCGACGCCGTGCCGCGCTCCGCAAGCAGCGGAATGAGATGCGTCACATCGGGCGAACAATCCTCCAACAAAACCCTCTTGCCGCCGTCGGCTCCGCGGCGGTCGGGGTCGGCGAAACACCAGTCGAAACGCTCTTCGGTCACCGACGCAAAATGCTCCGCCGTATCGCACACCACCTCGATGCCCGATACGCCCAACCGACGGAAATTCTCACGCGCAACAGCCGCCAAAACCTCATTACGCTCGACTGTCACCACGCGTTCGAACCGCGACGACAATCCGAAGGCATCGACCCCCAGTCCGCAGGTCAAATCGAGAACCGAACCACCTCGCAAATCCTTTCTCGCGGCGCATATCTCGCCCGACGACTGCTCGAACGCCAACTGCGGAATGATGCACCGCGCTTCGTAATAGGAGGGCAGCTTGCGTCGCGCACGCTGAAGGTACTTTACCTGCGTCGCCACATCCGCAGCACACGCCACGCGACGGTCGAGAGCAATCGCAACAGGGTCGCGTTCCAAATTCTCCTCCACCGACCGCATCGTCTCCGCGCGGCACAAACGCTCAAACTCTTCGAATGAAATCATAGTCACAAAGTCCAAATATCATCGGCGAAAGTGCGGCGGCGGTATATCGCATCCGCATCGTCGCAACTCCACACGAACAACATACACAATCCGAAAACTCCGTACACCCCCAGCACCGTCCACAAAGGCATACACCCCTCGGCATAGAGATGCTCCGACGAAGCCAGCGCCGCTACCACGCTGTTCTGAAATCCCGACACCGTGTCGAGAATCCACTCCACGGCCGGCTGTATGAACGGCAGCGGTGCGGCTATCCACAGCACCGATACCGTGACCGTAATTCCGGCACAGAGCAGCACCACCGGATTGATAAGCATTCCGCCCGCCGACAACGACCCGAAGACATGAGAGATAATCGGAGCCGTGGCCGCAAATGTCACCGTGCCGATTATGAAGGTGTCCCACACGAAACGCTGCGCACGCGAACTGCGGTCGGCCAGACGTACAAGCGGAATGCCTGCCGTGACAATGGCCGCCACGGCAGCGAACGAGAGCTGAAATCCCAAATCGAAGATGTCGTCGGGGGCAAAGGCCAGCATGAAAAAGGCCGTAGCGGCCAGTATGTTCACCGAAACGTAAAACGACGAAAAGATACGCGCGACCTGCAGCATCGACAGCATTACGGCCGCCCTTACCACGCTGGGGGCATAACCCGTCATGGCGGCATAGAGCCAGACCGGTATCAGAACCGCCAGACCACCCCATATCTGACCGTGAGGCAGCAGTCGGAATATGCGGAACAGCGTATGCACAACCACATAGACGATGCCGATATGCAGACCCGAAACGGCCAGAATGTGCGACACTCCGCTGCGGGCATAGGCTTCGCTCAGGGCGGGGGTCATGCGGCTGCGGTCGCCGGCTCCCATGGCGGCACTCACCGCCGCAGCCGCAGGCGACAACCGCAGACGGCTGAACCGCTCCACCGCAATCTCGTGCATGGGCACCTCGTCGCGCGCGAAGTACGCATCGAGCGAATCCTCAGCCGTATGCAGCGCCCGAACCGCACCGCCCAACCAGAACATCGACGAAAGCAGCAGCAAAACTCCCGCCGTGCGGCCGCGCAGCATCCATGCCGCTGCCAGCGACACCGTGAACAACCCCGTCACGGCCCACAAAACCGCATGACAGCGGTTGAAAAACAGAATCCCCGCAACGAATGCCGCCGTTATGCACAACATGGGCATCCGCTGCAGATTGACGGATAAATTTTCGAATCTTTTTTCAATGAATCGCATCATCGCCCGAAGCGGCTATTCGAGGTCGAAATCGTCGTCACCGTCGTAGAAACCCGACATCAGCGAATCGATGTCGCGACGCTCCTTCTTGGTGGGACGACCCGTGCCGCGTTCGCGAAAAACGAATATCGTCTCGCGCGGAGCCGACAGCTTGTCCAACTCCTCCTGAGGCGTGATGTTCAGACAGTATTGAGCCACATTCTTCGCCGGCTGACGGCTCGAAACATACTCCAGAACCCTATAACGGTATACCGCCGGCATACGCTTTACCGAAATCTCGTCGCCGATGCGCACCTCGCGCGAAGGCTTGCACGGACGGTCGTTCACCAACACCCTGTTGTTGCGGACCGCCTCCGCAGCATCGCTGCGCGTCTTGAATATCCGCACCGCCCACAAATATTTATCGATTCTCACCTCCTCCATCACTGCCGCTCCATTATCGACTCGGCCCGAGGCGCCACGTGCGACTTCTCGTCGTTCTGACGACTCACGCTCAATACTATACCCATGGCTATCGCCGAAAATATCATCGACGTGCCGCCCTTCGAAACAAACGGCAGATTCTGACCCGTCTCGGGAAAGAAATTCACCGCCACGAAGATGTGCAGCAACGCCTGAATCGTAATCAGCAGCACCAACCCCAATACCAGCAACCCCGGAAATGCCGTCTCGCATCGGGTGAATATCACTATGCCGCGAACCGTAATCCACATATAGAAACTCATCACTATCAGAGCCATGAAGAGTCCGTACTCCTCGACGAAAAAAGCGAACGTATAGTCGCATTCGGGGTGCGTAAGCTCCACACGCACGGCACTGTGACCCGCACCCTTGCCGAACAGGCCGCCTTCATGCATGGCTATCATCGAACGTTCGGTGTCGGTCAAATCCTGCGCGCGCACATCCATCCGCGATTCGGTCCACGTCTGAATCCACGTGCTGAAACGACCCCCCGCAACATCCGAACGACCAAATTGAAACATCGACATCGCCCCCCAAGCCAACAACGCAAAAAACAGAATCTTCATCAATTCGCGTTTGCGCACGCGGCCGATGTACATCATGATGAGCGAAACCAAAAAGACCAGCAGAGCCGACGAAGTATGCGCCGGCAGAATCACCATGCAGGCCAGCACCACAGGCCCCAATACGTAGACCGTATGTTCGGTTATCACCTTGCGGCAGGTCTTGTCGCGCAGCCACTTCACCGGATTAAGACTCGGAATGAGCTTCAATTTGGCTATGACGGCCTGACGCGAAGCCAACTGACGCGACAACAGCAGCACCGTCGCCACCTTCAGAGCCTCCGACGGCTGAAACTGAAAAGGTCCTATCTGAATCCATCGGGCGGCGTTGTTGGTGGTCAGTCCGCGCAGGTAGGGGTAGATCGTCAGCGCGATGCAGACCCAGTAGAAAACCCACGCCCAACGCCAGTATCCGCGGCAGTTGATGTTGTGGACCGCCAGCAGACACACCAGACTTATCCCCGCGAATATCAGCTGTTTGCGCAGGAAATCGGTGGCCGTGGCACTCGTAGCGGCACTGTAGCCCATCTTCGCCGACGACGAATAGACCACAAGTACCGATATCACGGCCAGCACCGCAAGTATGACCCACAGCACCTTGTCGCCGGCAAAAAACCGGAACCGGCCCCAACTGAAAACTCCGTTGTTGTTGGTCTCCTGACTCATATCATCACTTGTTGAAGCGGTCGGTCACCCACTGCTTGAACAACTCGCCGCGATTTTCGTAATTTTTGAACAGGTCGAAGCTCGCACACGCAGGCGACAACAACACCGCATCGCCCGCTTCGGCAGCCTCCACCGCAGCATTCATGGCCTCGTCGAGCGACGATGCCGAAACCACCTCGGGCACGACTCCCGTAAATTCGCGCACCAACTTGGCATTGTCCAAACCCATGCAGACCAATCTCTTGACCTTCGCCCGCGCAAACTCCTTCAACGGTTCGTAATCGTTGCCCTTGTCGGTGCCGCCCGCAATCCACACCACGGGACGCGTCATCGACTCCAGTGCATACCACACCGAATCGACATTCGTGGCCTTCGAATCGTTGATGAACAGCACGCCGCCATACTCGCCCGCAGGTTCGAGGCGATGCTCCACAGGCGCAAATTCGTAGAGCGAACGTTCGATGTCGGCCCCCTTCACGCCCGCAGCCAAAGCCGCCAAAGCCGCCGCCATGGCATTGTAGGCGTTGTGAAGACCCTTTATCTGCATACGGTTCATGTCGATGGTCACCTTGCGCCGGCCCGCAGACGCGGTGAACCGACCCTCCGATGTGAGCCAGGCATCGCCCGCTCCGCCCGCAACCGCATTCCTGACCGCAAACGGCAGCTGACGACTGCGCAATTCGGGACGCTTCGCAACCTCGTTCCACACCGTATCGTCGTCGGCCGAATAGATGAACCAGTCGCGCGGAGTCTGATTGCGGATGATGCGCATCTTCGAATCGACATAGTTCTGAAAAGAGTGGTCGTAACGGTCCAGATGGTCGGGCGTGATGTTGGTCAGCACCGCCACGTCGGCCCTGAAATCGTACATTCCGTCGAGCTGGAACGAACTGATTTCCAATACATACCAGTCATATTCGCCCGTCGCGACGGAGTAGGCGAAACTCTCGCCGATGTTGCCGCCCAACGCAACCCGCAAGCCCGCATCGCTCAAAATCTTGTAGATGAGCGAGGTGGTTGTGGTCTTGCCGTTCGAACCCGTAATGCATATGGTCTTGGCGCGGCCCTTGAAGCGGCCCGCAAACTCAATCTCCGAAATGATATGCACTCCGCGTTCGCGCAGAGCCTTCACTACGGGTGCCGTATCGGGTATGCCCGGCGACTTCACCGCCTCGTCGGCATCCAGAATGCGTTCGAGCGTATGTCCGCCCTCCTCGTATTCGATGCCCCACTCGTCGAGAATCTTCCGAAACCGCTCGCCTATCCGGCCCGCATCGGAGAGAAAAACTTCGTGTCCCGACTTCTTGGCCAGTACCGCCGAACCGTATCCGCTGATACCGCCGCCCAAAACAACCGTCTTCATAAAGCGTACTATCTTATTTTAAGAGTTACCAGACTCACCGCCGCCAGCAGCAGCGACACGATTATGAACCGCACCACGATTTTGGTTTCGTGCATATGCTTCTTCTGATAGTGGTGGTGCAGCGGCGACATCAGGAATATGCGTCGTCCCTCGCCGTACTTGCGTTTGGTGTACTTGAAGTATCCGCGCTGCAGAATCACCGACACGCTCTCGGCCAGAAATACGCCGCACATCACCGGCAGCAGCAGCTCCTTGCGGATGCAGAGTGCGAATACCGCTATGATGCCGCCCACGGCCAACGAACCCGTATCGCCCATGAAAATCTGCGCCGGAAAGCTGTTGAACCACAGAAATCCTATCAGCGCACCCGCCATGGCCGCGGCAAAGACCACCAACTCGCCGCTGTCGGGGATATACATGATGTTGAGATAGTCGGCATAGACGATGTGGCCCGAAACGTAGGCCAACGCCGCCAACACCGCCACTATCGGGATAGATACTCCGGTGAGCAGACCGTCCAGACCATCCGTCAGATTGGCTCCGTTGGAGACGGCCGTCACCACCAGAATGGCCATAGCCACATAGAGTAGCCATGCCAGAATGTCGTTGCCGCCGGTAAGCCAACCGTAATCGAATTCGTTGTTCTTGACGAAGGGAATCGTCGTTTTGGTGGTCTTTTCGCTCTCGGTGCCCACCACCATGCGGCTCACGGCGGTCTCGACGTCGTTGCTGTCGCGGTCGATGTAGACCGTCTCGACCGGCATCGTACTCTTCTCGCGAATCACGATGTCCGACGACAGCCACATCGTGGTGCCCACGATAAGTCCCAAACCCACCTGACCTACAATCTTGAACTCGCCTTTGAGTCCGTCCTTGCGGTGGCGGAAGACCTTGATGTAGTCATCCAGAAATCCGATGCAGCCCAACCACACGGTCGAAACCAGCATCAGCTGCACGTAGATGTTGTCCAAACGGCCGAAGAGCAGCATCGGAACCAGCACCGCCAACAGAATGATGACTCCGCCCATAGTGGGTGTGCCTTTTTTGTCGTTCTGACCGTCGAGGCCCAAATCGCGAATCTCCTCGCCTATCTGCAGACGCTGCAGCAAAGCTATTATCCAACGACCGAAACATATCACGATGAGCAGCGAAGCGATAACCGCCATCGCCGAACGAAACGATATGTACTGAAACATTCCCGAACCCGGCAGGTCGTATGCCCGATTCAAATAATCAAACAGAGAGTAGAGCATTTTTTTACAGATTCCTTATTATATGTTTCCCAATCTTTCAAATCGCGATTATATTAATGCAGCATGATGCCCCTCCCTTTCCCAAAGGGAGGGGAGAGGGGTGGGAATGTAAATATGAAAATAAAAATATCATACTGCCTGCAT
>JAFLRS010000217.1 GCA_022511355.1 Alistipes sp. | reverse complement strand
TGACGGCTACGGCCATCAAGCGCAACGACGACGTGGTGCAGACGCTCTACGACCGCATTCTGGGCCGCACGGCTCTCAACGATATAGTTCATCCCATTACGGGCGAACTGATGTGTGCGGCAGGTCAGGAGATTACCGAGGATATCGCCGATGCAATCGAGAAATCGCCGCTCGAATCGGTCGAGATTCGTTCGGTACTCACCTGCGAGGCTCGCCGCGGAGTATGTGCCAAGTGTTACGGCCGGAATCTGGCTACGGCGCGCATGGTGCAGAAGGGCGAAGTGGTCGGCGTCATTGCGGCGCAGTCCATCGGTGAGCCGGGTACTCAGCTTACGCTGCGAACGTTCCACGTCGGCGGTGTGGCCGGCGGCACGGCAGTGGAGACCAATGTGGTTTCGAAATACGAAGGTCGTCTGGAAATCGACGAACTGCGAACCATCAAGAGCAAAAATGCACAGGGCGAACCTGTCGATTTGGTGATTTCGCGTCAGTCGGAGTTCCGCATCGTCGATCCCAAGACCGACATCGTACTCTATACGCACAACCTGCCTTACGGAGCTTCGCTCTACAAGGCCGACGGTGCGACCATCGCCAAGGGCGACCTTATTTGCGAATGGGACCCCTACAATGCGGTTATCATTTCGGAGTATGACGGTAAGGCGGTTTACGAGAGCGTTATCGACGGTGTCACCTACCGCGACGAGCGCGACGAACAGACCGGTCTTTCGGAGAAGGTCATCATCGAGAGCAAGGACCGTATGAAGAACCCCGTCATCAAGATTGTGAACAAGGAGGGCGAAGAGGTCAAATCCTACAACCTGCCTGTTTCGGCACACGTGGTGGTTAAGGACAACGCCAAGATTAAGGCCGGCGACATTCTTATCAAGATTCCGCGTGCGGTGGGCAAGTCGGGAGGCGACATCACGGGAGGTCTTCCGCGAGTTACGGAGCTGTTCGAGGCCCGCAACCCGTCGAACCCCGCAATCGTTTCGGAAATCGACG
>JAFLRS010000216.1 GCA_022511355.1 Alistipes sp. | reverse complement strand
ATACCAAACAATCACAAATCATATCCCGCCGTCGTGTTGCCGAACACGGCGAGGTCTTTACTGCTGAACGTGAAGTTCGTGCTATGTGCGACCTTGTGCGCGATGAAACCGAGCGCATCGAGTCGCGTTTCCTCGAACCTGCCTGCGGGCAGGGTGCATTCCTTATCGAAATACTACGGCGCAAGTTGGCTGTCGTTACTGCCCGCTATCCGCATCCGCAGATAGAATGGGAACGATATGCCACACTTGCCGTCTGCTCGCTGTATGGCGTCGAGATACTGCCCGACAATGTGAAAATATGTCGCCAAAATCTGTTCGATGTTTTCGATGCCGAATACGCACGCTTGTTTGGAAATGCCTGCAAGGCTGAATGCCGTCGTACCGTGCGGAGCATTCTCGAACTGAATATCGTCTGGGGCGATGCGCTGACTTTGAAGACTCCCGACAGCACGCAGAAACCGATAGTCTTTGCCGAGTGGTCCGACACCGGCGACGGGCTGTTCAAACGGCGCGACTATACGCTGGCAAATATCCTCGAAACCCGTCCGATGGAGGGGCTGAATCTCTTTTCCGATTTGGGCGACGAGGCATTTATCCCGACGCCCGTTGCCGAATATCCGCTTGTCCACTTTCTAAAAATAGGAGAATGATGAAGCCGAACTATAACCCCGATGTGCTGACCTGTCTGGCAAATTTGAGCAATGATGAGGTCTTTACGCCGCCCGATGTGGTCAATCGTATGCTCGACCTGCTGCCGCCCGAACTGTGGAGCAATCCGTCGGCACGATTCCTCGACCCAGTAAGCAAGACGGGAGTATTTCTGCGCGAGATAGCGCGTCGCCTGATTACGGGACTTGCCGAACAGATACCCGATATTCAGGAGCGAGCCAACCATATCTTCAAGCATCAGCTTTTCGGTTTGGCAATTACGGAACTTACGGGTTTGGTCTCCCGTCGTTCGGTCTATTGTTCCAAGACGGCGAACGGGCAGTATTCTGTCTGCACGGA
>JAFLRS010000215.1 GCA_022511355.1 Alistipes sp. | reverse complement strand
ATATGCCGTTCCTCGAGGACGGAACGATAGTCGATATCTGTCTGAACCCGCTGGGCGTGCCTTCGCGAATGAACCTGGGTCAGATTTACGAGACCGTTCTGGGCTGGGCGGGCCGCGAATTGGGATTGACCTTTGCAACCCCGATTTTCGACGGTGCTTCGCTCGAACAGATAAACGAATACACCGCCAAAGCCGGCGTACCGCGCAGCGGCCGTACATATCTCTATGACGGAGGTACGGGCGAGCGTTTCGACCAGCCTGCGACGGTGGGTGTAATCTATATGCTGAAGCTGGGTCACATGATCGACGACAAGATGCACGCACGTTCCATCGGTCCGTACTCGCTCATCACCCAGCAGCCGCTGGGCGGTAAGGCGCAGTTCGGCGGTCAGCGTTTCGGCGAGATGGAGGTTTGGGCGCTCGAAGGTTTCGGTGCCGCCAACATCCTGCAGGAGATACTGACCATCAAGTCCGACGACGTGACGGGCCGCGCCAAGGCTTATGAGGCTATCGTGAAGGGCGACAATCTGCCTAAACCCGGTATCCCCGAAGCAATGAACGTGCTGCTGCACGAATTGCGAGGTCTGGCTCTGTCGGTCAAACTGGAATAAGCGATGAGTTTAAGAATCCGATAAACTGAATCAACTATGCCTATTAATAAAGATAATAAAACAGTATCCGGCGGTTACAGCAAGATTACTATCGGTCTGGCCTCGCCCGAAGAGATTAAAGCTCAGTCGAGCGGCGAGGTGCTGAAGCCCGAAACCATCAACTACCGCACCTACAAACCCGAACGCGACGGTCTCTTCTGCGAACGCATCTTCGGTCCCGTGAAGGATTACGAATGCCACTGCGGAAAGTACAAGAGAATCCGTTACAAGGGTATCGTCTGCGACCGTTGCGGCGTGGAGGTGACCGAAAAGAAGGTGCGACGCGAACGTATGGGTCACATCGAACTGGTGGTGCCCGTGGTTCACATATGGTATTTCAAGTCGCTGCCGTCGAAAATCGGTTATCTGTTGGGTATTCCCT
>JAFLRS010000214.1 GCA_022511355.1 Alistipes sp. | reverse complement strand
ATTCGGGTGCGTAGACCTTGTTGTCCTTGAACGCCGTAACCACATCCGTCGGCATACGGTAGTTCAGCGAGCCGTCCGACTCTTTGCGGCGACGCACAAGCCCGCGCTCGACCAGCGCATCGACCTCCGACATAAGCGAGATTATGCGAATCGTACGGCAGTCGAGCATCTGTGCGAAATCGCTAATCATAATGCGGCGGTCACTGCTCTTTTCAAGAAAGAGTGAGAGCAGCAGCGCCTGCTTCTCGGGAATCGACATCCGCCCGGCAATATATGTCAGATAGGGCTGTGCGGCGCTGTTGAACTCCTCGCCGAGTTTGGTACATACAGCCAGCTCGACCACGCGCTCCATATTGGCAACGAGCGTGGGCTCGACCGGGGTCAGCAGATTTTCGGGAATATCCGTCGTGTTCGGTTTCGACACGTTTTGATTGCTCTTTTTTGCCGTTTTCATATCTGTCATCTTTTTATCACGCTGCAAAGATGACGACCCATACTGCCAAAAAGCGGCAGAGTGTCAAAAAATCGTTACATACTGTTTGATGTCGCGCGGGCGATTAAGCAGGCGCATACTCTCCAACATCAGCCCGCTGCGACGGTTGTCCTCGGCCGCCCACTCGGTATTGTGAGTTGCAAAAGCCGTTACGCGATTGAACAGTTCCCACATATTCACGTCACTGCGAGCCTGCGTAAGAGGGAAATGGGCCATATCGTATCCTGCCGCCGCATACATTTCCGACAAGCGGTTGAATGGCGCAATCTCCTCGATGGTGCTGTCATCGGCACCGTAGCGCGTCAGCAGACGATTGACCGTTCGCACCTCGCCGACCGAGGCGTCGGTCTGCATGGCCAGCAGCGCATTCTGTCTCGTTCTCTGGAAATTGGCTCCGATAAAGGCCCCATGCTGCGGCAGCGAGAGCATCTTCCGTATAGACAACTCGTCAAGCTGATTCGTACGGGCGATTTTGCGCTCTACCACCTCAAAAGAGCCGTTGGAGCATATCATACGTTTGTAGTAGTTTCCGGCCTCGACCTCGCCAAGATTCCAGCGGA
>JAFLRS010000213.1 GCA_022511355.1 Alistipes sp. | reverse complement strand
TGATAAATCTTAAGATAGACGGCGTTGCCGTCAGCGTGCCCGACGGCACGACGATCCTCGAAGCCGCAAGGCTCGCGGGGGTCAATGTCCCCACCCTTTGCTACATGAAAGACATGAACCAGATCGGCGCCTGCCGTATCTGCGTCGTCGAGGCTAACGAGGGCAGAGGTTTCAGAACCGTTGCCTCCTGCGTCTACCCCGTAACCGAGGGCATGGAAGTCAAGACCAACAGCGTTGCTGTTCAGAAGTCGAGAAAGACCACTCTTGAGCTCCTTCTCTCTACTCATGACAGAAAGTGCCTTAGCTGCGTTCGTTCCGACAACTGCGAGTTCCAGGCTCTTTGCCGCGACTACGGCGTTGATAAGGAAGACAAGTTCGACGGCGACAAGCCCGTCTACGAGATAGACGACAGCGCCGTTCACATGATCAGAGACAACAACAAGTGTGTTCTCTGCCGCCGCTGTGTCGCTGCATGTGCCGCTCAGCACGTTGCCGTTATCGGCACCAACGACCGCGGTATCGACACTAACATTTCCTGCGGTTTCAACCTCAACCTCGCCGACACCGGCTGCGTAAGCTGCGGACAGTGCATCGTAAACTGCCCGACCGGCGCTCTTCGCGAGAAGGACGACACCGATAAGGTATTCGCCGCCATCAACGATCCCGAGAAGGTCGTCATCGTTCAGACCGCTCCCGCCGTTCGCGCCGCTTTGGGCGAAGATTTCGGCATGGAGATCGGCACCGGCGTAGAGGGCAAGATGGTCGCGGCACTTCGCCGCCTCGGCTTTGACAAGGTGTTTGACACCGATGTCGGCGCCGACGTTACCATCATGGAAGAGGGCACCGAGTTCATCCACCGCCTCAAGAACGGCGGCACCCTCCCGATGATCACTTCCTGCTCCCCCGGATGGATCAAGTTCTGCGAGACCTATCATCCCAACCTCATCCCGAATCTGTCGAGCTGCAAGTCTCCTCAGCAGATGTTCGGTGCGATAATCAAGACCTGGTATGCCGAAAAGAACGGCATCGACCCGAAGAACATCGTTTCCGTATCGGTCATGCCCT
>JAFLRS010000212.1 GCA_022511355.1 Alistipes sp. | reverse complement strand
TATGGTATTTCAAGTCGCTGCCGTCGAAAATCGGTTATCTGTTGGGTATTCCCTCGAAGAAACTCGAAGCGATAATCTATTACGAGCGTTATGTGGTAATCAATCCGGGAGCCGCGCGCGACATCAATACCAATTCGGTTCAGGGCGTCGAGCGTCTGCAGACTCTCTCGGAGAAGGAGTATCTCGATATTCTGGAGGCTCTGCCGAAGAACAACCAGTCGCTGCCCGATGACGACCCCGACAAGTTCGTGGCTCAGATGGGCGCCGAGGCTATCTATACTCTGCTGCAGCAGGTCGATCTCGACAAAATGTCCTACGAACTGCGCGACCGTGCCTCGAAAGAGACGTCGCAGCAGCGCAAGAGCGAGGCTCTGAAGTGTCTGAACGTCATCGAGTCGTTCCGCGCTTCGAACGGACGCAACCGTCCCGAATGGATGGTACTCAAGATTATCCCCGTAATCCCGCCCGAACTTCGTCCTCTGGTGCCGCTCGACGGCGGCCGCTTCGCGACGTCGGATTTGAACGACCTCTACCGTCGTGTCATCATCCGCAACAACCGTCTGAAGCGTCTTATCGAAATCAAGGCTCCCGAAGTCATCCTGCGCAACGAAAAACGTATGCTGCAGGAGGCTGTGGATTCGCTTTTCGACAACTCGCGCAAGAGCAACGCCGTGAAGAACGAATCGAACCGTCCGCTCAAGTCGCTCTCCGATTCGCTGAAGGGCAAGCAGGGACGCTTCCGTCAGAATCTGCTCGGTAAGCGTGTCGATTACTCGGCCCGTTCGGTAATCGTCGTGGGTCCCGAACTGCGTATGCACGAAATGGGTATCCCCAAGGATATGGCGGCCGAACTCTACAAGCCGTTCGTAATACGCAAACTCATCGAACGCGGAATCGTCAAGACCGTGAAATCGGCAAAGAAGATAATCGACAGAAAAGACCCCGTAATCTGGGGTATTCTGGAGAACGTCATAAAGGGTCATCCGGTGCTTATGAACCGTGCCCCGACGCTTCACCGTCTGGGTATTCAGGCATTCCAGCCCAAACTTATCGAGGGTAAGGCAATGCAGCTGC
>JAFLRS010000211.1 GCA_022511355.1 Alistipes sp. | reverse complement strand
GTTCGACTTTCGCCGGCCCTGCAGCTGGTGGGAACGCGGCCGATCATTCAACCGACTCCCAACGACCGCACGTCGGGTCCCGGGCGTCGCGGACCCGGCAGCCGGGGCTATGGTGAATTTGTGGTCGTTCCGTCGTATGGTCCATACATTCATAATGTTACGTTCCGAAATATCTGTACATCCGAGTGCTGGACCGATTTCGGCGGCGAACGCGGCAACGTGGTGCTGACGGGAATCGATGCGCAGCACGATGTAGCGAATATCACCTTCGACCGGGTGAGCTATTACGGAGTGCCGGTGAACGAGTCTTTCCCGAATCTGCAAATGAACGATTGGGTCTCGAATGTCCGGTTTCTGAAATAAGTGCAGGTGCGTTGCACAACAAACGAATCCGGAGAGGCGGCTGTTTCTCCGGATTCGTTTGTTGAAATTTACAAGATGCCGCTTGCTGTGAACATGCGGGCATAGTGCTCCGCCTTCTTCTCAAGCGCAAGCGGATAGGCTCGCGACGACGACGGCATTCGCCACAAGCGCATTTTGCGTTCTTCGAAATCAAATTCGATATACTCCCCCATTTTGGGATAGGCCTGCGCGTGCTTGCCGAGTGAGAATAAGACCGTTTCTGCAGCTTTCTCTCCCGTAACGACAATCGTCCGGCAATCGGGAATTCGTCGCAGCAGTGCTCCGACATCGGTCGGTTCGACCACCTCCAGGAATTTGTCCG
This sequence comes from Alistipes sp., assembly GCA_022511355.1. Taxonomy (GTDB): domain Bacteria; phylum Bacteroidota; class Bacteroidia; order Bacteroidales; family Rikenellaceae; genus Alistipes. The sequence goes on along the minus strand of JAFLRS010000211.1, from coordinate 353 downwards.
ATGCGTTGTCTTTCAATCGCCGTACAGCTGTCGCCGTGTCGTAGAGCGCAATTCCGCGCTCCGTGCAGAAGTCGATGATCTGTGAGCGGTCGAACCGTTTGTGCGCTCCGTCGACGAAATGGAGTTTGTTGCCGTAAAACAGAAATCCCGCGATTCTCCACATGTCGTTCTGAAAGTTCGGATAATAAAATTCCATCGACCAGCGCTCGCGTTTCGGTGGAAAACTCCCGAGCATCAGTACTCGTGCTTTTGCTGGCAGAAAAGGCTGCAACGGATGTCGTTCGCTATGCATAAAATTGTTTGTCGAAGTTAACCAGATAAAGATGATCCGTCGCCCGCGTCAATGCGGTGTA
>JAFLRS010000210.1 GCA_022511355.1 Alistipes sp. | reverse complement strand
GTTTTCTGACGACGATTATCGAGGCGATGCGCGACGGACTGACCGTGATGCTGACCTATCAGAGTTTCAATCGCAACGAGCCTGCGACCTTCGAGGTGCATCCCTATTGCGTCAAGGTATTCAAGCAGCGGTGGTATTTGGTGGCGTACAGTCCGTGGTATGACGCTATGCGCATCTACGCTCTCGACCGCGTTTTCGAGGTCGAGACGACCGAAAACAGGTTCAAACTGCCCAAAAACTTCGACGCCAAGGAGTACTTTGCCGATGCGTTCGGAATTATTATCGACGAGGAAAACTTCAAGGTGGAACGTGTCGAGGTGAAGGTTATGGGCAACCAGCGCGAATATATACGCACATTGCCTCTGCACTCGTCGCAGCAGGAGGTTGAAACGGCAGATGATTATTCGGTATTCATGTTCCGCCTGCGCCCGACATTCGATTTCCAACAGGAGTTGCGCCGCTACGGGTCGGCAGTCGAGGTGCTGTCGCCCGCGTGGCTGTGCGAGGAATTTGCTGCTGAAACGGCTCGAATAGCAGAAATTTACAAACGATGATAACCTACATTGCAGATACCGACCACTACAACGAGGTGCTGAGCCGCGTGGCGCGTGTCGAACATACGCTGTGGATTGGCACGGCGGATATCAAGGATTTGTATGTGCGGGTCGGAACGTAGCGCGAGCCGTTTTTGGCCGTGCTGGATATTTTAGTGCGGCGGGGCGTGGAGGTACGGCTGTTGCACGCCAAGGAACCGGGCCCGAATTTTCGGGAGGATTTCGACCGTTACCCCGCATTGTGGGGCGGACTGAAACGTAAATTGTGCCCGAGAGTTCATTTCAAGATGATGATATTCGACTGCTCAGCGGCCTATATAGGTTCGGCGAACCTGACGGGTGCGGGTATCGGAATGAAGAGCGACGGCAAGCGCAACTTCGAGTCGGGAATACTCACGAACGACCTCACGTTGGTCGATGCTGCCGCAGACCATTTCGACTCGGTATGGACGGGCACGCACTGCAAGAGCTGCCGCCGCAAGGATTTTTGTCAGGACAGAATCCGGTAATCAGACTATATAGTTGTTAAAAT
>JAFLRS010000021.1:13699-17899 GCA_022511355.1 Alistipes sp. | reverse complement strand
CCATCATTTTGGTATCACCGCAGTGAACGAAGCAGATTTCGTTCTGACCCACCGCGCCGTCGGCATTGACGATTACGATGTTGGAGATGATACCTTTTACACGTCCTGTAGTTTTCATTTGTATTTAGCGTTTTTTCTCTTTTTGACTGTTTATTTCACTGCCGCCACCCGAGCTTTGCCGTCGAGTCCGGCCATGAGCCGTTCGAACATTTCGCGTCCGCGGGCGGGGTCGAGCAGACTCCATCGTGCGACCATGTTCACCTTGACCATGTAGGCCAGTACGGCGTCGATGTCGAAGTATGCGAATGTCGAAAGTTCTTCGGCCTGAGTCCAGCGAACGTTGTCGATTTTGCGTTCTTTTTCGAGCAGATTGCGTTCGTCGCTGACGGCTGCGACCACGGCGTCGGCGAATTCGTATTCGCCTTTGAGTCCGAAGTCGGCTGCCGAACTGCGCCGCATCTGTTCGGCGGCGTCGCCTCCTCCGATTATCGCCTCATCGACGGGCCGCTGTTCCTGTCGGGCGACGGTTGCGGCCAGAATGTTGCGCAGCGTGCGGTCGAACTCCGACCATCGGCGCAGAAACAGACTGTCGTCGCCGGCGCACTCTTCGTAGTAGGCTTCGAAGAGCGATTTTTCGAATCGCTGCGTCGTATCGACCTCTTCGGCATCTTCGCCTTCGGGGTCGGCGTATGCGCGCAGCACCTGCGCTATGCGGCGGGGCAGTCGCGACGGATGCAGCAGCTCCTCTTCGGCCTCTTCGCGCGAGAGCAGACCCAATGCATTGAATGCCGAGCTGCCGCGGCGGATATTGGCGATGTTTTCGCAGTCGAAGCAGGTGTAGAGCAGACGTGCCGAACGGGCATCGCCGGCATCGAGCGCGGCGAATATCTCCTCGCGGAGGGCCGAGATGTCGAAACCTTTGTTTTCGGCATCGGGGGCGTATTCGCGCAAGCCTGCGACCAGTGCGTAGTAGTTTTTGCCGGACATAACCTTATGCCTGATAAAGCATTTTGTAAACCTTTTCGCGCAGATACGATTTGAGCAGCGCGTCGAAGCTTTCGTCGGAGAACGAGATGTAATATCCGCCGTTCTTTTCGCCGACGCGGAATCCGCTCTTCACGTCGTTGGACCAGCCCACCTCCACGCCTGCGGCGAGCAGTTCGGATGCAGACTTCTCGAATGCGGCATCGAGTTTTGCGCGGTGAGCTTCGGGCAGCAGAGCTTTGAGTTCGACTTTGGCGTCGTCTCTGCCGTTCCAGTTGCGGGCCACCTCGACGAGCATCTCCTTGATGAACGCCGCATCGAGACCGGCACTGCCCACAGCGGCTGCGGTGCCTTTTTCGACAATCGCGTCGGCGATTTCCGACTTGATTTTGGCTACGGCCTGCTTGCCTGCAAGCGTAATTTCGGTCATGGTGTTCTTTTCGATGTCGGCCGCCTTGCTTTCGGCTGCATTCACGATTTCGGCCGCAGTGTTCCGGGCCTCGGCAACGATTCGCGCCGCCTCATTCTTCGCCTCTTCGACGAGACGCTCTCCCTCGGCGCGACCCTTTTCGAGTCCTTCGCCGTAGAGCTTCTCGGTCAGTGCCTGAAGTTTGTTCTCCATAATTTTCAGAAATTTTATTTTATATTGTTTTTCCTTGATTTCCGTTCGCCGCTTTTTGCGCGCGACAAAGATAACGATTTTTTGACAATCTCCCTCCTTCCTCGCGCCTAATTTTTACACCTTTGCCGACTCCGTTACTGATGCTGCGGACGCAGAAGGTCGCATACCGTCTTCACCGGCGAGAATGTGCTGACCGGAACATCGGCGAATACGGTAATCCAGTCGGCCATAGAACCGTTCCACAGACCCGGCAGCTCCTGTGCGCGGAGTTCGCGTCCGCCGCTCGACTTCGACGATATGAATCCCGTTTGGGGGTCTACGTAGTCCGCGAGGCGGAACCTCGAGCCGTCGGCCCGACGCACTCCGCATACCAAATCCACGGGATTGAAGTGGGTGGCCTGTTTCATGAGGTTCATGTCTTCGGGCGAAATCTGGCTCGATTCGGCAATCTGAAGGGTCTGCGTGCCGTCGGGGTTCTCCACGTAGAAGGGACCGCCGCCGGGTTCGCCTTCGTTGCGGACCATGCCGCAGACGCGCATCGGACGGTCGAGCAGACGTTTGAGCAGCTCCGCGTCGAAACTTTGCGGCAGCTTTATGAACAGACGTTCGGTGACGAAACGTGCCGTTTCGGCGAGGTCGGCCGTGCCCGCTTCGAGGGCCGCGAGATGACGGGCGGCTTCGCGCTGAAGCGTTACGAGCATTCCGGCCAGCATCTTTTTATAGGTCACGGTGTCGCCTTTGCGGGCATCGGTGGTCACGTTGTCGATGTTTTTTATGAATATGACGTCGGCGTCGATGTCGGCGAGATTCGAAAGCAGCGCTCCGTGACCCGCGGGACGGAAGAGCAGTTCGCCGCTCTCGGTGCGGAAAGGCTGATTGTCGGGGGTTGCGGCAATCATGTCGGTCGAGGATTTCTGCACCGAAAACGATATGTCGTACTTCACCCCGAAGCGTGCTTCGCAGAGGGGTGTCTTCTCGGCGAGCAGAGCCTTGAACGGTTCGATGTGTTCGGGCGAGACGGTGAAATGAATCTTCACGCGGCCGTCGGTGGCGGCGTACATGGCGCCTTCTGTCAGATGTTCTTCCACGGCTTTGCGTGCGCCTTCGGGATAGGCGTGGAAGGTTACGAGTCCTTTGGGTTTGGAGCCGTAGCCGAGACCCTCTTTTATGATGGCCGAAATGATTGTTTTGTCGTCGGCGCCTTCAGGCAGCAGGGCTTCGAGTTCGGGCCAGAATGCGAACCGCTGCAGATTGCCGAGTACCTGTTCGACGGCGGGGGTTCGTTTGTCCTCGTTCACGAATTCGAACAACTCTTTGAACATCCGCGAGGCGGCACCCGATGCGGGTACGAACTTCACGGCCGCAAGCGAATGCGAAGCCTCCTCCCAGGTGCGTATGGCTTCGTCGCGTTCCTGCGGGGTCAGCACGGCTATTCCGTTGCCGGCCGATGCCGCAGCCACAACCTTCAAATAGGGAAAACCTTTGCGAAAATTCGCCATCTGAGCCTCGACCTGCTCCACGGTGAGTCCGTGAGCCTCGATCTGTTTTACATCTTTCTGAGTGAACATATTTTTGGGATGTTTGTACATTTACACTCCAAAGATAAGCTAAAAAATCGAAAAAAATAGTAATTTTGCAACAATGATACGATGTTTTGAAAATGCGGACCTTCGCGACCGCAACAGTTTCCGCGTGGTGCAGCGTGCGTCGTGCCTTGCCGAGTTCGACAGGGCTGAGGAGCTGTCCGAAATTTTTTCGCGATTCAAAGGCGTTCCGCGGCACAAGGTTTTGAGCGGCGGCAACAACATATTATTCACGCGCGATTATGACGGTCTGCTCATAACGCCGTGCGGCAAGGAGATTTCGATTGTCGCCGAAGATGCCGATACGGTGAGGGTGCGTGTCGAGGCCGGTGCGGAGTGGGACGACTTCGTGCAGTGGTGCGTCGAACGCGGATTGTGGGGGGCCGAGAATCTTTCGCTCATTCCGGGCAAGGCGGGCGCGGCTCCCGTGCAGAACATAGGCGCATACGGCGCCGAAGCCAAAGATATCATAGCCTGCGTGGAGATGTATGTCATCGAGAGCGACAATTTCCTCACTCTCGCGGCCGAACACTGCGCTTTCGGATACCGCGAAAGCGTATTCAAGAATCTGCTTGCCGACAAGGTGGTGATTACGGCCGTGGAGTTCGTGCTGAGCCGGCGACCCTCGCCCAAACTGGGTTACGGCGACGTGATTCGCGAGACCGAGGCCCGCGGCGGAGCCACGCTACGGAACATACGTGAAGCCATTTGCGCGATACGCCGTTCGAAACTCCCCGATACGGCCGTTCTGGGCAATGCGGGCAGCTTCTTCAAGAATCCCGTCGTGGATGAGCAGACCGCACGGCATCTGCTGGCCGAGTTCCCCGATATGCCGCTATACCCCGCAGCGGCGGAGGGATGCAAAAAGCTGGCGGCCGGCTGGCTTATCGAAAAGGCGGGGATGAAGGGTTTCCGCAGCGGCAATGTCGGCGTTCACGACCGTCAGGCACTGGTGCTGGTCAATTTCGGCGGGGCTTCGGGTGCGGAGGTACTCGGGCTGGCACGCACCGT
>JAFLRS010000021.1:0-13599 GCA_022511355.1 Alistipes sp. | reverse complement strand
TTTTGTAATATGATAACCGATAAACATTTGGCCGAACGGTTCGAACGCTATGCGGCCGACCATCATCTGTTCACCCCTTCGGACCGCGTTTTGCTGGCGGTTTCGGGCGGTGTCGATTCCATGGTGATGATGTCGCTCTTCGCGCGTTACGGCTGTCATGCCGTGGTCGCGCACTGCAATTTCCAGCTGCGCGGAGCCGAAAGCGATGAAGATGAAGTACTCGTCGAGCGCGAGGCCGCACGATACGGCATGGAGTTTCACAACCGTCGTTTCGATACGTTGGGCGAGATGGAGCGCACGGGCGATTCGATGGAGATGGCCGCACGTCGTCTGCGTTACGAGTGGTTCTACGAGCTGTGCGAATCGTGCGGATGCACGGCGATTGCCGTGGCGCATCACATCGACGATTCGATAGAGACCTTTTTCATAAATCTGCTGCGCGGAACGGGTCTGCGCGGATTGACCGGCATACGCAACCGCATGGGACGCGTGGTGCGGCCGCTGATGTTCGCCACACGCAAGGAGATTCTCGAGTATGCCGTGGCCGAAGGCATTCCCTACCGCGAAGATTCGTCGAATGTCTCGAAGAAGTATCTGCGCAACAAGATTCGTCTGGGTCTGGTGCCGATGATTCGCGAGATAAACCCCAAGTTCACCGATTTGATGCGCACCAACATCGACCACCTTACCGATGCCCGTTTCTTCATAGCCAAAGCCATCGAGCTTATGGGCCGCGATGTGGTGGAGAGCTGCGGCGACACCGACATTCTTCGTCCCGACCGCATCGACGAAGGTTATCCGCGCGATTTCGTAATCTACGAGCTGCTCAATTCGCGTTACGAGTTCAAGGGCGACACGGTGGCGGCTCTGTGCCGTTCGCTCGCCGAGGGTCAGACCGGCAAACGCTTCTATTCGAAAGATTATGCGGCCTGCATCGAACGCGACGGCATAGCCATAACCCCCATAGCCGACGAAGATGCCTGCGAGAGTCAGGTCGAAGCCGATGCCATACGCTGTTACTGCGGCAATTCGGTGCTGTACTTCGAACGCACCGACATCGACCTCATACTCGATTTCGGAGTCCCCGAAAATGTGGCTCTGCTCGATGCCGACAAGCTCGAATGGCCGCTCACGCTGCGGCGCTGGCGCGAGGGCGACCGATTCGTGCCGTTCGGAATGTCGGGACGCAAAAAGGTGGGCGACTTCCTCACCGACCTCAAAACCTCGGTCCGCGAAAAACAGCGTCAGTTCGTGCTGGTTTCGGGCGGGGAGATAGTGTGGGTGGTCGGACGGCGTATCGACGACCGCTTCCGGCTCACCTCCGCAACCGAAAACGTGCTGAAAATCACACGCGAAATATTGTAAGCCATGGCAAAGAGCGGAGTCAAATTCAAGGATGCCGTCGAGCAGTTCGCGCGTCTTTCGGGCGATATCGCCGCCCGACGTTTCGCTTCGGTATATCTGCTTATGGGCGAGGAGTCCTATTTCATCGACCGTCTGTGCGAACAGCTGGCCTCGACGGTTTTGGACGAGAGCGAACGCGCTTTCAATCAGATAGTTCTCTATGGCAAGGATACCGATGCCGGTACGGTCATCAACTGCTGCCGTCAGATGCCCATGGGCGGAAGCCGCGAGGTGATAATCGTGAAAGAGGCGCAGCAGATGCGCGATTTGGAGAAACTGTCGGTCTACACGTCGCATCCGTCGCCCTCGACCGTGCTGGTCATCTGCCACAAGGAGAAGGGCGCCGACAAGCGTTCGGCTCTCTACAAGAGTGTTGCTGCCGGCGGCGAGGTTTTCGAATCGGTGCGTCCGCGCGACTACGAGATAGGTTCGTGGCTCGAATCGTTCGTCCGCGGGCGGGGCTGCACCATCGACCGCAAAGCTTTGGCCATGCTCACCGACCATCTGGGCACCGATATCTCGAAGATTGCCAACGAACTCGAAAAACTTTCGGTCTCGCTGCCCGAAGGCACGAATCATATTACCGACGCCCACATCGAGGAGAATATCGGCATCTCGAAGGATTACAACTGCTATGAGTTGTGTCGGGCGGTGGTGGCCCGCGATGTAGCCCGTTCGATGGCGATTGCCGAGCATCTGGCGCGCAATCCCAAGGCCAATCCGCTGATGGTGACCGTTTCGGCGCTGTTCGGTCAGTTCCGCGACATATTTGCGGTGAACTATCTGCGCTGGCAGTCGAAGCGTCGCGGAACGCCGTTCCCCTCCGATGCCGAACTCATGAAGTCGGTGAAGGTGGGCAACCCCTATTTCCTGAACGAACTGAAGCAGACTTCGGCTCTGTGGGCCAATACGAAGGTGTTTGCCATATTGGGTCTGCTGCGCGAGTACGACGCCAAGAGCAAGGGCGTCGATTCGGGCGGCATGAGCGACGGCGAACTGCTGCGCGAACTTCTTCTGAAGATATTCATGCAATGATGACGCGCGGGCGGGGTTTTCCGGGAATCGTGGAAATCCTCTCCGTTGCGCGGCTGTAACTTTGCGGATTGCAATAAAATCCGCAAATCATGAAGAAAATCATTTTTGTTTACGCCCTCGTCGCGACTGTTGCGGCGTGGGGTTCGGCGTGGCTTGCCGCCGACCGCTGCGGCGAGGTGCGCCGTCTTTCGGAGAACACGCGCGTGCTGACCGATTCGTTGTACCGTTACCGGACGCGTTTGGACGAGTCGGCGGCTTCGGTGGGGGTGTTGCAGCTGCGCTGCGGCGAGTATGCCGAGCGTCATGCGGCCGATGTGCGCACGATACGCGAATTGGGCATTCGTCTGCGCAGGGTGGAGAGTGCCGCCAAAACGGCCCTCGAAACGAGGGTTGAGACGACGGCGGCAATTCGCGATACGGTGACGGCCGATGCCGATTCGGTGAGGTGCTTCGCATGGAGCGACGGTTGGGTGACGGTCGAGGGACGCATCCGCGACGACAGCGCCGAATGCAGCGTCAAGTCGGTCGATACGCTGCGTCAGATTGTGCATCGCGTACCCCGCCGTTTTCTCTTCATCCGCTACGGAACCAAAGCCGTCAGGCAGGAGATTGTCTCGTCGAATCCCCACTCCGAGGTGGTTTTTGCCGAATATGTAGAGCTTCCCGCCCGCCGCCGGCGCAAATAGATGAAAATTATCGTTATCTTTGCGATGTTATGAAGAGAGTTTTTGCAGCAATTCCGTTATTTTTTCTGTTGGCATCGTGCTGTGGCGGCAAGGAGGCCGCAGAGGCGGTGCGTAATCTGATACCGGCACCCCGCAGCGTAAAGATTACGGGTTCGGAGTTGGTTTCTCCGTCTGTGTTCAGCCTCGAGGTCGAGGCTCCCGAATCGTGGGACGACGAGCAGTATTCGATAGAGATAACTCCGAAGCACATATGTATACGCGCGCGCACGGAACAGGGAGCGGTATGGGCGCGTCGGACGCTCGAACAGCTGCGCACTCCGCAGGGGCTCTATCCGCAGGTGCGCATCGAAGACCGTCCCGAATTCCCGTTGCGCGGATTCTTGTGGGACGACGGCCGCAATTTTGCGGGCAAGGAGCTGATTTTCCACTATTTAGACATGATGTCGGCCTGCAAGCTCAATCTGTTTCAGTGGCATCTGACCGACCATCCCGCATGGCGCATCGAATGCCGGTGTCATCCCGAACTCAATGACCCGAAGTATCAGCGTGCCGGACGCGACGAGGGCCGTTTCTACACCTACGACGACATACGCGAGGTTATCGAATACGCCCGCGAGGCGGGAATAACCGTCATGCCCGAGATAGATATGCCGGGTCACAGCGCCTATTTCCGCAACGCATTCGGATTTTCGATGGATTCGCCCGAAGGCCGTGCCGTTCTGGAGGATTGCATAGCCGAATTTTGCGAGGAGATTCCCGCCGAACTGTGTCCGTTGGTGCATATCGGTTCCGACGAGGTGCATATCGCCGACCCGCAGGGTTTTATGGAGTGGTCGCAGGCTCTGCTGCGGCGTTACGGACGCACCACGGCGGTGTGGGACCCGGGTCTGCCGGCCGACGGAATGTCGGTGCGTCAGGTGTGGCGCGACGGTTCGCCCGACGATTCGCAAATCGAAACCGACACCCCCTTTCTCGACTCTTCGATGGGTTATCTCAACTACTACGACCCGTTGCTTTTCCCCGCGAAAATCTTCTTTCATACACCATGTTATACGGGCGCGCGAAGCGAAAATGCTTTGGGCGGCATTCTCTGTATGTGGAACGACGTGCGTGCGGCCGACAAGAGCCGTGTGGAACACCACAACGGAATGGCGGCGGGAATGCTGACTTTTGCCGAGCGGTTCTGGAACGGCGGACGCACCGCAGAGGGGTATGCGGGGACGCTGCTGCCCGGGGCGGAGAGTCGGGCCATGAAGGCTTTCGAGGAGTTCCAGCGCAAAATCGGACGGCGCAAACGCACGCTGTGGCAGCGCGAACTGCGGTACTGGAATCCGATTCACGCTTCGGAGTGGGACGTCGAGCTGGCCTGCGGCGATGATACGGTGCGGTGCAGGGCTTTCGGCGACATTCTCGATTTGGATGCCCTCTGCCGTCTGCACGGCATCGACTCGCGGAGCGAAGTCGCGTGCCGGATATGGCGCGAGGAGGTGTCGCCGTGCGATACGGTACGTTATTTTCTTGCGGGGTTCGACTCTCCGGCGCGTTCCAACCGCATTTCGGGCGGCATACCCGCAGCGGGCGAATGGCCCAACGGCGGATATGCGGAGGTGAACGGAGTGCGGATTGCGGCTCCCGAATGGAGAGAACCCGAAAGCTATGCTTTCCGATTCAATACGTGGGCGCGGCCCGAAGAGGAACTGCCCTATACCGACGAACAGCTCTACTGGATGAACGAACCCTCGGAAGTGCCTCTGCATGAGGGAGTAAACCGCATCGAACTGGGCGTTTGCCGCCGTTTTGCGGGTCAGCGTTTCCACATAGCTTTCGTCGAGTGTGAAAAATAGAGGGCCGGAATTGCGTCAGTTCCCGATTAAAAACTTATCTTTGCACGACTTATGGAGAGCAGAAAGGTGATATTTCCCGGGTCGTTCGACCCGTTTACCCGCGGTCATGCCGCAGTGGTGGAGGAGGCTTTGCGCATCTTCGACAAGGTGATAGTGGGCATAGGCGACAACCGCTCCAAACGCGGATTGATGTCTCCGGAGCGTCGCGCGGCCCTTATCCGCGACCTCTATGCGGGCAATCCGCGCGTGGAGGTGGAGATATATTCGTCGCTCACGGGCGACTTCGCCCGCCAATGCGGAGCCGTGGCGATAGTGCGCGGAGTGAGGACAGGCTGCGACTTCGAATACGAACAGAATATGGCTGCGGTGAACCGACGGCTCTATCCCGACCTCGCCACCGTCATACTCTGCACCCCCGCCGAATTGTCGCACATCTCGTCGAGCGTGGTGCGCGAATTGCTCGAATTCGGCCATTCGGTCGATGACTTCATGCCCCGAGGGGTGGATATCGCCCGATACATCGAAAAAAAATAACCCGAATTTTAATTTATAGCTACACAACATCATGACATTTACGGCAGAAATGATTGCGGGACTGCTCGGCGGCGAGGTCGTCGGCGACAAAACGGCTCAGGTGCATACGGTCTCGAGCATCGAGGGCGGCACCGAAGGCGGACTTGCCTATCTCGCAAATCCCAAATACGAGAAATTCCTCTACACCACGGCCGCTTCGGTGGTACTGGTGGAGAGCGGATTCGAACCTTCGCAGGCCGTCCGCGCGACGATGGTGAAGGTTCCCGATGTGAATGCCGCCGTGCTGCAGCTGCTTGCGGCCTACGATGCGGCGCGACCCCGAAAGAGCGGCATTTCGTCCAAAGCTTCGCTTTCGGAGCGGGCGTCGGTGGGCGGGAACTGCTACGTGGGCGACTTCACGGTGGTGGAGGCCGGTGCCGAAATAGGCGACAACGTGCAGATTTATCCCCAGTGCTACATAGGCGACGGCGTGAAAATCGGCGAGGGGACCAAAATCTATGCGGGGGTGAAGATTTACGAGGGCTGCCGCATAGGCCGCAACTGCATCATTCATGCGGGGGCGGTAATCGGGGCCGACGGCTTCGGATTCGCGCCCAACGCCGACGGCGGTTTCGACAAGATTCCGCAATTGGGCAATGTCGTCATCGAGGATGACGTCGAGATAGGCGCCAATACCTGCATCGACCGCGCAAAGACCGATTCGACCATAATCCGCCGCGGAGTGAAGCTCGACAACCTCATTCAGATAGGACACAACGTCGAGGTGGGCGCACATACCGTATCCTCGGCGCAGACCGGAATAGCCGGCACCTCGAAGGTGGGCAGCAACTGCTTCATAGCGGGTCAGGTGGGCATCGCCGACCACGTTACCATAGGCAGCCGCGTCAAGATAGGTTCGAAGAGCGGCATCGACAAGGATGTACCCGACGGCGAGGTCCGGATGGGTTATCCCGCACTGCCCGGCATAAAGTTCCATCGCGCCAATGCCGTCTTCCGCAATCTGCCCGAACTGGCGCAGCGCGTGAACGAACTCGAAAAGGCCGTGAAAAAGGAGTAAAACGGTGTCGGAGGGCAAGTACCGCATAATGGGCATCGACCCGGGAACCAACTTCACGGGTTACGGCATTCTCGAGGTCGAAGGACGCAGAGTGCGTGCCGTGGTCATGGGCGATATCGACCTCCACCGAATGGACGACCCCTACGAAAAACTGCAATACATCTTCCGCCGGATTTCGGCCATCATCAGCGAGTACGGACCGGCGGAGGTCGCGCTCGAATCGCCCTTCTTCGGGGCCAACGTCCAGAGTATGCTCAAGCTGGGACGGGCGCAGGGTGTGGCCATGGCCGCCGCACTCAATCAGGACCGTCCGGTCTTCGAGTATGCGCCGTCCCGCATCAAGCAGGCCATAACGGGTTCGGGTTCGGCGTCGAAAGAGCAGGTGGCCGCAATCGTGAGGCGGATGCTCTCGATAAAGGAGCAGCCCAAACATCTCGACGACACCGACGGCATGGCAGTTGCGCTGTGTCATTACTTCACCTCCTCGTCGCCGCTGAACGACGCTTTGGGCGAAGAGCGGGTGAAGGGTCTCGGCGGCGACAAAAAGGCCCGCAAACGGGGCAGCGTGTCGTGGGAAAAGTTCCTGAACGACAATCCGCAGCGCGAGGTGAAACAACTGAAACCGAACAACAAAAAAATATAGAGTATGAAAAAGATGATTTTTGCGCTGCTTGCGGCAGCGGTCATGTGCGGATGCAACCGCGGTGTTGCATACACCATTACGGTTTCGGCTCCCGAAGAGGTCGTCGGCGTTACGCTTGTCGATGCCGGCAGCAACGATGAGGTCGCCGAGTTCGAATACGATGAGAGTGCCGGTCTGTTTACGCTTAACGGCAAGGCCGAACACCCCTTCATAGGCGGTCTGTACGACGATGAAGGCAATCCGCTCACCCTCGTATTCGTGGAGAAGGGCGACATTCGCGTCGATGTGGAGGAGAACGGATACTCCTATGTGCTTTCGGGCACGGCCTCCAACGACGCCTACAACGATGCCACGGCCCGCTTCATTGCCGTCCGCGACGAATTCTACGAAATAGAGAACCCCTCCGAGGAGGATGAAGAGGCTTTCTATGACAACTGGCTCGCCCTTACGAAGCAGCTTGTCGAAGAGAACAACGACAATCTGTACGGAGCATATATCCTTTCGTCGGGCATGGCGATGAGCTTCGAACCCGAAGAGATTATGGAGTATGTGAACCGATTCCCCGCAGAGTTGCGTGACGGCGAGATTCTGGCTCCCGTGAAGGAGTATGCCGAAGCGGTTCTGAAGGTCTCCGCGGGCAGACCCTACACCGACATTTCGGCTGTCGATGCCGAAGGCGTCAAGGTGGCTCTTTCGTCGGTGGTCGGCGAGGGCAAATGGGTGCTGGTCGATTTCTGGGCGACGTGGTGCGGACCCTGCCGCGCCGAACTTCCCTATCTGAAGGCCGCATATGAAAAGTATGCCGACAAGGGATTCGTAATCTTCGGAGTGTCGCTCGACAACAACGTCGAGGCGTGGGAGTCGTTCGTCGAGGAGAACGGCATGACGTGGATAAATGTCATCGACCTCGAGGGCGACAGTCGCGGAACGGCTGCCGAGGCTTACGGCGTGCGTTCGATTCCGAGCAACTTCCTCATTTCGCCCGAAGGCGTTATTACGGCCGTGCATCTGCGCGGCGAGGGTGTGGAGTCAAAACTCTCCGAGATTTTCGAATAGCGGCTCCGTCGCGCGAAGAGATAAAATGCGGCTTTCCGTCTTCGGGAGAGCCGCATTTTTATTTGCTGCGGTTCATTTCGAGGGTCGAGAGCAGTCCGCAGGCGGCTTCGATGTCTTCGCCGCGCGAAGCTCTGATGGTGGTGGTTATGCCTTTGGCCGAGAGTGCGTCGCGGAAACGTTCCATGGCGGCGGTGTCGGGCGAGAAGTAGGGCGAACCCTCGATTTTGTGGAATCGAATCAGATTGATGCGGCATCGCAGACCGTTGAGGAGCCGTGCCAGTTGGCGTATGTGCCGCGGAGTGTCGTTGAGTCCGCTCATGACGATGTATTCGAACGATATGCGCCGCTGACGGCTGAAGTCGTACCGTCGGAGCGTCTCTATTATGCCGGCTGCGGGCCATGCCTTTTCGACGGGCATAATCAGGGCGCGTTCGTCGGGGAAGGGGTTGTGCAGACTCACGGCCACGTGTACCTGCGTGCGCGAGAGCAGCTCTTCGAGTCCGGAGCCGATGCCGGCCGTGGAGACGGTTATGCGTGTGGGCGACATGGCGAAGCCCCATTCGGCGGTGAGGATTTCGAGGACGGTGAGCAGGGCGTCGAGGTTGTCGAGCGGTTCTCCCATGCCCATGAAGACCAGATTGGTAAGCGACTGTCGTTCGGGGAGCGAGATTATCTGGTTGAGGATGTCGGCCGCCGGGAGCGAATGCTGCAAACCCTGCCGTCCGGTCGCGCAGAAGCGGCAACCCATACGGCATCCGGCCTGCGACGATACGCAGAGCGTGGCCCGGTCGCGGTCGGGGATGTATGCCGACTCTATGAATGCTCCTTCGGAGGTTCGGAACAGATACTTTTTGGTGCCGTCGGCCGAGACGCTCCGACGCAAAGGTTCCGAGAGTCCGGTTTCGAAACGTTCGGCGAGTGCGGCACGTGCGGTTTTGGAGAGTTCGGTCATTTCGTCGAACGAGCGGGCATGATGACGGTAGAGTCGTCGTGCAATCTGCGCGGCGGCGTAGCGCGGCAGCTGCAATTCGCGGCAAAGCTCCTCGAGCTGCGCGAGAGTGAGTCCGTACAAAGCTTTTTTTCTCTCCATCGGTAGAATTTCAGAGCCACGCAAAGGTAGACACAAAGCCCGTAAAATGCAAACCCGAGCGGAAGTTTGAGAAAAAAAGAGGCGGCGATGCAAAATTTTTTTTGCAATTGCGCTGTTTTTCGGAATAATTGGTTATATTTGCGACTACATACGGCGCAAAGCGTATCGACAGATAAGGCGTCCGTATGAGGCGTGCAAGCCCGAATGACCGAAAAACAATTAAAAAACTTATAAAATGGAACTTAAAAAATCACCTAAAGCCGACCTCCAGAACAAACGGGGTTTATTGCTTGAAATCGGTTTGGTAGTTTCGCTGCTCTGCGTCATCGCCGCCTTCTCCTACACTCCCACCGAGTACCGTATCGAGAAGATGGAAACCGCTGCCGTGGCTATCGAAGAGGAAATCACCGAGATTACACGTCAGGACCAGAAACCTCCCGAACCTCCCAAAAAGACCGAAATCACCGTTATTACCGATATCCTCGACATCGTGACCAACGATACCAAAATTACTACCGATATCGACTTCGCGGAGTTCTCCGAAGATATCGAAATCGTACAGCAGGTAGCCGTTGCCGAAGAGGTTATCGAGGAAGACCAGCCCTTCGTGAAGGTTGAACAGATGCCCTCGTTCCAGGGCGGTGACCTTATGACCTTCCGCAACTGGGTTCAGAGCAAAGTGCGTTATCCGCAAATCGCTCAGGAAAACGGTATCGCAGGACGCGTGCTGCTCTCGTTCGTCATCGAGAAGGACGGCACCCTCACCAACATTCAGGTGCTGCAGACCCCCGACCGCTCCCTCTCCGATGAGGCCGTGCGCGTACTCAAGCAGTCGCCCAAATGGAAGGCCGGAAAACAGCGTAATCAGGCTGTCCGCGTGAAGTATACGCTCCCCGTAGACTTCCGTATCCAGAACTAAAAAACCGATTCTGATTCTTCAAATCATAAAAGGGTATCGCTGAGATACCCTTTTTTTCAGAAATGTGCGATGACCGACGTCAGAACAAAAGCCATATCGGGCGATGATGCCGAATGCCGCGAACGGGCGGTACTCGTGGCCGTTATAAGGGACAATCAGGAGCCGCGTCAGGCCGAAGAGTTCCTCGACGAGCTGGAGTTTCTGGCCGAAACCGCCGACATCGTATCGGTGAAACGCTTCACGCAGCGTCTGCCGCAACCCCTTTCACGCATCTATGTGGGACCCGGCAAACTGCAGGAGATTGCCGCCTACTGCGAGGAAAACGGCATCGATGTGGTGATATTCGACGACGAACTCTCGCCCTCGCAGACCCGCAACATCGAAAAGGAGATTCCCTGCAGGGTCATCGACCGCACGCGTCTGATTCTCGACATCTTCATGTCGCGCGCACGCACGGCCTACGCTAAAACGCAGGTTCAGCTGGCGCAGTACGAATATATGCTGCCGCGGCTGGCCGGATTGTGGACGCACCTCGAACGTCAGCGAGGCGGTACGGGAACCCGCGGAGGTGCGGGCGAACGCGAGATAGAGACCGACCGCCGAATAGTGCGCGACCGCATAGCGCGGCTCAAGGAGGAACTGAAAAAAATCGACCGGCAGATGGCCGTACAGCGTTCGAACCGCGGTTCGTTGGTTCGGGTGGCGCTGGTGGGCTATACCAACGTCGGCAAATCGACCCTCATGAACCTCATATCGAAAAGCGAAGTCTTTGCCGAAAACAAACTCTTCGCCACGCTCGACACCACGGTGCGCAAGGTGGTCTTCGACAATCTGCCGTTTCTGATGTCCGATACGGTGGGATTCATCCGCAAACTGCCTACGCAGCTTATCGAATCGTTCAAATCGACCCTCGACGAGGTGCGCGAAGCCGACCTGCTGCTGCACGTGGTGGATATTTCGCATCCTCAGTTCGAGGAGCAGATTGATGTGGTGAAACAGACTCTGCGCGACATAGGTGCGGGCGACAAACCGGTATTTTTGGTCTTCAACAAGGTCGATGCCTATACATATATAAAAAAGGATGAAGACGACCTTACTCCCGCCACGCGCGAAAATCTGTCGCTCGAAGAGCTGAAGAGCAGTTGGATAGCCAAAGCCAACACTCCCTGCATATTCATTTCGGCGGTGGAGCGCATCAACATCGACAAGCTCCGCAGCGACCTTTACGGCATGGTACGTGAGATACATTCGGGTCGTTATCCGTTCAACAACTTTTTGTACTGACGGCCGACTGAAACATACAACAAACTCAATAACCAACCTTTAGCAAAAATGATTCACATTCTGAACCGCGAAAACACTCTGCTCAACAAGTTTTTGGCCGAGATTCGCGACCGCGAGATTCAAAAAGATTCGATGCGTTTCCGCCGCAACATGGAGCGTATCGGCGAGGTTACGGCCTACGAAATCTCGAAGAGACTTCACTACGAAGCGCGTGCGGTGGAGACTCCGCTCGGCGTGGCTACGGTGAATATGATTTCGGACCGCATAGTGATTGCGACCATTCTGCGTGCGGGTCTGCCGTTCCATCAGGGCTTTCTGAACTATTTCGACGACGCTCAGAACGCATTCGTGTCGGCCTACCGCAAGAGTACCAAAGACGGCAAATTCACCGTCAAGGTCGAGTACATTTCGTGCGGCGACCTCGAGGGCAAGACTCTTCTGCTCGTAGACCCGATGCTGGCTACCGGTTCGTCGCTGGTGCTGGCTTATGAGGCTCTGTGCGAGCGCGGCGGCGAGCCTGCACACACCCACATTGCAGCCGTGATAGGCAGCGAACAGGGTGTGGAGTATGCCGAAAGTCATCTGCCCAAGAGCAAAACCACCATTTGGGTCGGAGCCGTGGATGAAGAGCTTACTTCGCGTTCGTACATCGTGCCCGGCATAGGCGATGCGGGCGACCTTTCATACGGAGAAAAGCTGTAAATCTTTGATTTACAGCTTTTCGTCATTGTCTGCGGAGTTGTCGGCCTAATCCCTGCTCCGCCCGATTCCCTTTATCAGATTTTCTACCGCCCGACGGCCTTCGCTGCCGAGCGAGATGGTGTATTCGTTTACGAACAGAGCTATATGTTTGTCGATTACATCATCTTCCAGTTCGCGTGCGTGTGCCTTTACGAAGTCGCGCGAAGCGTGCGGATGCGCGAAAGCATACTCCACGCTGCGGGCAATCAGACGTTCGACGGTGCGTCGCGTTGCGTGTGGCAGTCGTCGGTCGGCGACTATGGCTCCCAACGGAAGAGGCAGGCCGGTCCGCTCTTCCCACAGGGCGCCGAGGTCGGCCGTGAGCTGCAGATTGTGTCGTTCGTATACGAATCGGCCTTCGTGGATGAGTACGCCTGCATCGCAGAGTCCGTTTTCGACGGCTTGAGCTATCTCCGAAAAGAGCATGGGCCGCCGGTCGGTAATTTGCGGAAAGAATAGCGAGAGCATGGCGTTGGCCGTGGTATGCACTCCGGGGATGGCGACGGTGCGGATGGGTGAATCGTCGCCCCGGCGGCGCACCAGAAGCTGACCGTTGCCGCGTCCGAGAGCCGAACCGCTGTCGAGAAGTTCGTAACGGTCGTCGACGAGGGGCAGCAGGGCGGTGCTGATTTTGCTGATGTGGGGCGAACCCTCGAGCAGAGCGGTGTTCAGTTCTTCGATGTCGGCGAATTCGACCTCGAAGCGCAGACCTTCGGTGTCGATGCGGCCGTTGATGAGCGCATCGAATGCGAATGTGTCGTTGGGACAGGGCGAAATCCGCAGTCGGAGAGTGGGGTTCATCGCTGTTCGGGGGTTCTCTTTTTGCCGCCCGCGAAGCGTCCCGTGAGCCATCCTGCGCAGAATGACACGGCAATGACTATGACCCACGTCATTATTCGGACGAACCACTCGTTCCATTTGGTGACGGCCAGCGCGAGCAGGGCTATGAGAATTACCGCTGCGGCAATCCACAGAATGATTTTTGTCTTGTTCATGATACCTCTTTTTACGAAGGTTTCGGACAAAATGCGTGCAAGATTTTCGGTTGCTGTTTCGGTCTGCCATTCGTCGCGCGCGGCTCCGGCACGGTTCGATATGGAGCGAATCTCGCAAAACCGCACGCCCGCAGCTTCGCACAGAGCGAAAAATACGGCACCTTCCATATTTTCGATGTGCGCACCTTCGGGTTTTGCTCCGCAGTGGTCGGCGGTGTTGGATATTACCGCCTTCAGACCTTTGGGCACGAATCCCGCAGTGTAGCTTTTGGCGTAGCTTTCGGGCAGCGAGGCCGAACGTTCGGCAACTA
>JAFLRS010000209.1 GCA_022511355.1 Alistipes sp. | reverse complement strand
AGTACACGTCTGGGGGGCGTGTTGTCGCTGGTTCGAATCCAGTCATCCCGACCAATAATAACAAATGCAAGAACGACGGTCTTTTGACCGTCGTTTCCTTATTTATACAGACCAAACAGGTTTGCCTGCATCGCCAACAATAAAAAGAGAGTCCCGCACCATAAGAGCGGGACTCTCCATTCAAAACCGAAATCCGATACTACAACTTCGGACCTGCCTCAACAAGCGCCTTGCCGGCATCGTTGGTCGTGTACTTGCCGAAATTCTTGATGAATCGACCTGCCAAATCCTCTGCCTTCTTCGTCCACTCAGCTGCATCTGCATAAGTGTCGCGAGGATCCAGAATCTTAGGATCTACACCCGGCAACTCGGTCGGAACCTCAAAGTTGAAGATAGGAATGTTCTTCGTCGGAGCAGTCTTAATCGAACCGTCGAGAATAGCGTCGATGATACCGCGCGTATCCTTAATCGAAATACGCTTGCCCGTACCGTTCCAACCCGTATTCACGAGGTATGCCTTCGCCCCGCTCTTCTCCATGCGCTTAACAAGCTCCTCAGCATACTTGGTAGGATGCAGCTCGAGGAACGCCTGACCGAAGCAAGCCGAGAAAGTCGGAGTAGGCTCCGTAATGCCGCGCTCGGTACCTGCCAACTTTGCCGTAAAGCCCGACAGGAAGTAATACTTCGTCTGCTCGGGGGTCAGAATCGAAACCGGAGGAAGTACTCCGAATGCGTCCGCCGACAGGAAAATTACATTCTGGGCAGCAGGAGCAGCCGATACCGGCTTAACGATATTCTTGATGTGGTCGATAGGATACGATACACGAGTGTTCTCGGTTACGCTCTTGTCGTCGAAGTCGATCTTGCCGGTAGCCTCATCGACAGTCACGTTCTCGAGCAGCGCGTTGCGCTTGATGGCGTTGTAAATATCCGGCTCCGACTCCTTGTCGAGCTTGATAACCTTGGCGTAGCAACCGCCCTCGAAGTTGAAAATACCGTTGTCATCCCATCCGTGCTCGTCGTCGCCGATAAGCTGACGCTTGGGGTCGGTCGAAAGGGTCGTCTTGCCCGTACCCGACAGACCGAAGAA